>JAUYDP010000259.1 GCA_030691805.1 Dehalococcoidia bacterium
TTAAAGACAGCGAGGCCAGGAATGAGCCGGCGATTATCCTCGAGGCGGAGCTGGCAATGCAACCTGCTCCCCAGGTGGAAGTAGAGGCGCGCCTTAAGGAGTTTGCGGCGAGACGCCGGCAGACACAGCCTGCCGGTCCCAACGCCGGTTCCATCTTCAAGAACCCACCCGGAGATTACGCGGGCCGGCTGATCGAGGCCGCCGGATTGAAGGGACACCGTATTGGGGACGCCCAGATCTCCCCAAAACACGCCGACTTCATGGTCAATAGGGGGAACGCCAGGGCTTCTGACGTGGCGGGACTCATAGACCTGACCCGGGTGCAGGTGAAAGACCGGTTCGGTATATGGCTGGACCTGGAAATTGAACTGGTGGGCGAATGGCATTGAGACGCCGTCGAGTCGGCGTGCTCTTTGGCGGGGTCTCGAGCGAGCATGAGATCTCCCTGCTCTCGGCCCGTTCGGTCATGCAGGTCATGGACCGAGAGATGTATCTTATTGTCCCTATAGGTATCACCAAGGAGGGCGAATGGCTGACCCAAGGCGATCCGATGAACACCCTGGTGGGCAAGGCCGAAGAAGACCGGAAGGCCGTCAAAACACGGATAAAGGCATTGACAACGGCGCACACCCTGCCCAACCCCTTCCCTCAAGTGGACGTGGTGTTCCCCCTGCTCCACGGCCCCTTTGGGGAGGACGGAACAGTGCAGGGCCTGCTGGAAATGGCCGGTATCCCGTACGTGGGAGCGGGCGTCCTGGCCAGCGCGCTGGGAATGGACAAAGCCTTTATGAAAAGGGTGTTTCGGGAGCAGGGCCTGCCCGTGGCCCAATTCGCGGTAATTCGCCGGCAGGAATGGGAAACGAAAAGAGAGGCGGCCTTCGAGACGAGTGGCATTCCAGACTTACCCCTTTTTGTGAAGCCAGCCAATGGCGGCAGCAGCATGGGAATAACCAAGGTACGGCGGGCCAAGGAACTTCCCGGGGCCTTAGAGGAAGCCTTCCGATACGACCTGAAAGTAGTCCTGGAGGAAGCAATCGAGGGCCGGGAGATCGAGTGCAGCGTCCTTGGAAACGACGACCCCCAGGTATCCCTCCCCGGTGAGATAGTGTATTCCAGGGAGTTCTATGACTACGAGGCGAAGTACCTGGATTCCCGGACCCGCCTGGTGGCGCCGGTGGCCCTTGATCCGGCACTGGTGTCCCACCTCCAGGCTTTGTCTGCCGCTGCCTTCCGCGCCATTGATTGCAGCGGCATGGCCAGGGTTGATTTCTTTCTACGCCACGCCGATCAGAAGGTTTTCATTAGTGAGATAAATACTATTCCCGGGTTTACGCCGGTAAGTATGTTTCCCAGGCTCTGGGAGGCCACTGGAATAGGCTTCTCGGAGCTGGTTGACCGGTTGATTCAATTAGGACTGGAACGATATGCAAGCAAAACAGGGTTCAAGGGCTTATAGCCTCGGCCAGAGACGTCTGCCGGCCGCCCGGCGCCGCTCTGTCAGGAGGAAAGGGGAGGTAACCGGCTACGTACACCAACTAGCGGCTGCCCTCAAGACGGTGGCCGGAGCCCGGCGCGTTCTGGCAGTTGCAGCGCTCCCCGTAGTCCTGCTGGCAGTTATCGTTGTAGCCTTTAACCTGCCTCAATTGAAGGTCACCCAGGTCGAGATCGTTGGCGGAAAAGCACTGGATATTAACCGGGCGAAGGCGTCCCTTCGTCTGGATGGCCAGAACTTACTAGCAATTGACGCCCCCATAATTGAAAAAATGCTCAGGCAGCAGCCGGCGGTCAAGGCAGTCACCGTCCGGCGTCAGTGGCCAAACAAGGTTATCGTGCAAGTAGAAGAGCGCCGCCCAGTAGCCATTTGGCAGACCCCGGAGGGAGCCTTCGCCGTGGATGAAGAGGGCTATGTGATAAGCGACGCTCAGGCCCAGGGACCACTACCCGCTATAGTCGCACAGGAGGGCGGCCTGAGGGTGGGGAGTAGGGTTCCCCAGGGAGTGATGGGGTTATCCAAAGAGATCATTTCCCGCATGCCTCGGGAGTCGGGCGCCCAGCCACGCCAGTTCCAGTACTCTACCTCTTTGGGCCTCTCGGTAGTTACCGATCAGGGTTGGAAGGCCATCTTCGGCGACGATAGGGATCTGGACTTCAAGATGGCGACCCTGGCCGCGGTGCTCCGGACAGCCAAGGAGAGAAAGCTGGCATTCCAGCAGGTTGACCTTCGTTTTGGCGAACGGCCATTTCTAAGATAGAGGGATTACGATGCTAACTTTTCAGCATACCGACCACTGTTATAGCGATAGGCCATTTCTGAGGTAGAGGGGAAATCATGTGGTGGCTACCGATTATCAGTCTGCTGGCGGGGGCGCTAATCGGTGCGCTATCCGGCTTCTCCATTCCACCGGCCTTCGCCCGATACACGGCCATTGCCATTCTCGCAGGCATGGACTCCGTACTTGGAGGGGTCCGCTCTGAGATGGAGGGGAAGTTCAGCACCAGCATCTTCCTTTCCGGTTTCTTCGTCAATTCGCTCCTGGCCGGCCTTCTGGTGTACATGGGCGACAGGCTCGGAGTTGATCTATATTTAGCAGCCCTGGTGGCCTTCGGGGTACGTTTGTTCAATAACCTGGCGGTCATCCGGCGCCGCCTTATTGCAAAAGAATAGATGGCCGTTAGACCGGGGGGTTTCCCCCAAGTCGGATCGAACGGGGAGTTCGGGGGGTGTCCCCCCAAGTCCCAAGCAACGAGGGGTTCGGGGGGTGTCCCCCCTTCCCTCACCGCCGGACGGTGGCTAGTACCAACTCATAGGGAGGGCAGATGTCTAAAGACAATATCACAGCAGCTATCGACGTAGGCACCACCAAGGTTTGCACCCTCGTAGGCGATTACGACCGGGACGGCGTGGTGCAGATTCTGGGCATTGGGATCAGTCCCTCTCGCGGCCTGCGCAAAGGAATGGTCGTTAACATAGACGAGACAGTCGAGTCTATCGCAGAATCGGTGGAAAAGGCCGAGCGAAGCAGCGGCTGTAAGATCGTCTCGGCTCAGGTCGGTATCGCTGGAGGACACATAAGCTCTCTGAACAACCGTGGGGTCGTTGCCGTGAACCGCAGCGACCGCATCATCGGTGATGATGACGTTGCCAGAGCCATGGAATCTGCCCGCACCATTAACATACCCAGCAACCGCGAGATCATCCACATTATCCCACGAAGCTATACGATTGATGGACAGGACGGCGTAAAAAACCCGGTCGGTATGTACGGGTTCCGCCTGGATGTAGAAGCGCACATCGTAACTGGCGCCGTGACCTCTATTCAAAATCTGACCAAGTGCGTGCAGAAGGTAGGAGTGGAGGTTGAGGACCTGGTCCTCCAGCCCATCGCCAGCGCCGAGTCCGTCCTTACCGAAGAGGAAAAGGAGATGGGAGTCGTCCTGGCGGATATTGGCGGAGGAACGACCGACATCGGTGTATTCATAGAAGGCGCAATCTGGCACACCAGCGTTTTGCCCATCGCCGGCCATCATCTGTCCAACGACATCGCCATCGGACTTCGCACACCCTTCGCCGTGGCTGAAGAGATCAAGGCACGGTATGGCCACGCCTTTCCCAGCGCGATAGATCCAGAGGCTAAGATAGACGTTGCTACCTTTGGCGCGGAAGGCACCCGTCCTATCCTGACCCGTCACCTGAGCGAGATCATCGAGGCCCGGATTGAGGAGATCCTGGAGCTGATCCTGGTGGAGATCAAGCGCTCCGGGTACGAGGGTCTCCTTCCTGCGGGTCTGGTCCTGACCGGCGGGACCGCCAACCTTCCCGGCATAGAGGCCCTGGCTAAAGAGGTAACCCAGTCGCCCGTCCGCGTTGGGTTCCCTATCGGCATCGGTGGGCTGGTGCAGGACCTGGACAACCCCGCCTACGCCACGAGCGTGGGGCTGCTCCTCTGGGGTCTCAAGAACCGCTCTCATTCCAGCAACGGCGATTACGGCCAGCATCTGGGCACGGTTTACCGCCGGTTAATGGGCTGGATAAAGGAGCTACTGCCGCAATGAAAACGCCCGTGCAAAACAAGCCTCCCCCAACAAAAGCAGGGATTCACTTCCCGTTGGAAGAGCCGATTAGCCCCGGCCACCCGGCCACCTGAAGCGATGTAAAGGAGAGTCTTAGTGAAACGGAGAGAAAGGAGAACGAATTGGCTGTAAGAGAGGAAGTCACTGGCGCAGCGGTAATCAAGGTTATCGGCGTGGGCGGCGCAGGTTGTAACGCCATCAACCGCATGATTCAGGAAGATATCCGTGGCGTGGAGTTCGTGGCCATAAATAGCGACGCCCAGGCCCTCTCGCGCTGCGAAGCCCCGACTCGGTTACGCATCGGCGACAAGCTGACCCGTGGCCTCGGTGTCGGCGGCGACCCGGTAAAGGGAATGCATACGGCGGAGGAGAGCCAGGACGAGATCGCGAGTATCCTTAAGGACACGGACATGGTCTTCGTCTGCGCCGGCATGGGCGGCGGCACCGGCACGGGGGCAGCCCCCCTCATCGCCGAGATGGCCAAGGCAAGCGGCGCTTTGACCGTTGGGGTGGTTACCCGGCCCTTCAGCTTCGAGGGCGCCAAGCGCCGCATGGTCGCGGATGACGGCATCGCCCGTCTCAAGGAGAAGGTAGATACGCTGATCGTTATTCCTAACGACCGCCTCCTCCAGATTTGCGACAAGAAGTCCTCTCTCGAAGCGGCGCTTAGGACTGCCGATGATGTTCTCCGACAAGGCATCCAGGGCATCTCGGAACTGATCACCACGCCAGGCGAGATAAACCTGGACTTCAACGACGTGCGGACCATTATGAGCGACGCCGGCTCTGCCCTGATGGCTATCGGCCGGGGTGTCGGCGAGGGCCGGGCGGTAGAGGCGGCCAAGGCGGCAGTAACCAGCCCGCTACTGGATGTTTCCATCGAAGGGGCCAAGGCCGTGCTGTTACATGTGACAGGAGGCCCGGACGTTACTCTCTTCGAGCTGAACGAGGCGGCGGAGATCGTGTCCAAGGCCGTTGACCCAGACGCCAATATAATCTTCGGCCTGGTGGTTGACCACCGCCTTCAGGATGAGGTCAAGATCACGGTTATCGCCACTGGTTTCGATGGACACGCCGCCAAATCCAAGATGACGGAGAAGATCCGCCAACTCCCTTTGCGCACCTACGAGGAGACGGCGGACCTGGACATCCCTCCGTTTCTCAGGAGGGGGGTGATAGCCGGCTCAAGGTAAGCTTCATCCATAGCAGAGGGTATTCGCACCGAGATAGAACACGGCTCAAGGACTCGCGCTAGTACCGCCATAACCTCGGCTGGTGGGAGTTGGCAAGGCGCCAGGAAGGAGGCTGACACCCGAAACTCTCGGCCAGCCTCGATGCGAAAGGGCCGGTCCCTGTTCCGGCATAAATCGCAAAGGCCAGCAGTGAGTCCGCCTTGGTGGGAAAAAGCCCTTTGCTCAAGAAACGGGTTTGTAGGGGCGGTTCATGAACCGCCCCTACAGGCACGGATTGTAACAGGCCGCCAAGAGAAATATCGAAGAGGGAGCCAGGAGATGTCCCCCTAGCCGTCTACACTGACGCGTGTCATCTCATGCCGGTAATAGACATAACGACGGAGGTGCTAGGGGGTGTCCCCCTTTCATCTCTCTAAGACTATCACCCAATCCGTGGCGATCCGCTCTTCACGAGGCACCTTGATAAAGTGCCGGATGATCTCCGAGGCGAAGTAGGTCTCCAGCCGGTAGCCAACAGCCTGGGCTAGCTCCATCAGGTAGCGCCAGGACTCCACCAGGTGTCCTCTCATGCGGTTGTTGCCCACCGCTATAACGTAGCGCCCCCCGGGTCTCAGGACCCGTCGCACCTCCCGCAGGTTCTGCTCCATATCACGAAGGTATCTATACAGGATATACGAGCGGCGGGGGTCCGCCTCGAAGAGCCGTGCCAGAAGGGCATCTACCTCCGGCAGTCCAATTCGGTGCAGCTCCCGGTATTCGCCGTTCTGAACGACCTCCGTCCCAACGTGCTGGCGCTTCAGGTGCCGGAGAGACCCGCTTTCCATCCCCAGCCAATATATCTCAAGTTGATGCGTCCGGGGGTAGTCCACGGCATTCACGTAGGGAGGAGAGGTGACCGCCAGGTGGAAATAGCCATCGGGATAGGGTATAGCCCTGGCGTCCCCTTCATCCGGCATCTCAACCTTTATGTCAACCGGGCACTTCTCTGAAAAGGCCGCCATTCGGGGCGTCGAGGTGTCAATGGCCTTGATAAACCTGGCAAAGGCCATCCCTGGATTCACCTGTTTATTAAGTCGCTTGCGCACCACGGTCCTGGTGCAATGGTCATCGGCATTGGACACGGCCCGGATTATCGAGGAGAAACAAACCAGGAAGAAGTCCCGAATCCTCGCTGCCTGGACCTGTGGCAGTCCGGCTAGAGGCCCTACCCCCAGGGAGAGCATGAGGTTTTTTATGAATGCCAGTTCCTCCAGAATATAGGGCTTGAACCAGTTGTCCCGGTAAGGAAACTGGAGCGCATCAGGATTGGCGCCCGGTAGACAGCCGCCCAGGGGGAAGTCACAAACAGGATTCTGACCCCTGACCCCCGAACCCTCGACCCTCGACCCCTGACCTTTAACCCTAGACCCTATACCCTGGACCCTTGACCCCTGACCCTTGACCCTCTCCCTCAGCCAGGCGTGGGCCGCCCATAGCCCTTTTATGTCAAGCGGCGTCACCTTGACCCTGGCCAGGAAGCGGGCGAAGGGGTCCACGTCTATGGCCACCGAATGGCGTCGGGCCAGCAACGCCTCTACATTGACCGTGGCGCTGCCGGCGAAGGGGTCCAGCACCCAGTCCCCCTCGCTGGAATACCGTCGAATTAGCCAGCGGGGGAGCTCGGGGAAGAACTTGGCCGGGTACTTGTGCAGCCCGTGGGACAGCGCCGACTGGTCGTGGCTGATGAAGAGGAACCGCTGGCCGGGTCTAACATCCAGGTCAATAGGGATT
This sequence comes from Dehalococcoidia bacterium, assembly GCA_030691805.1. Classification (GTDB taxonomy): domain Bacteria; phylum Chloroflexota; class Dehalococcoidia; order JAUYDP01; family JAUYDP01; genus JAUYDP01. The sequence goes on from JAUYDP010000259.1 coordinate 7,035, forward strand.
TCACCATCTATCCGCGTGGGACCATCGGGAGTCTGGCCATTCTTGCCTAGTGCTGCCGCATTGACTGCTGGGTGAACCAAGTGCAATTTTGGGGCTACCCTCCAAGTATTAAGTGCTGCCATTAGGTTCGCTTGTAGCATCAGTTTAGCAAACCAAGTTCAATTTCCGGTCACCCTCCTACTACATGCTGCCATAATGTAGACTTTACCACAATATATCGTATGGAGGCAAGGAACTTGAAGGCAACCATCATTTGCCGGAGGCGCCCCATGTTTAGTCGGGATAACCGGGCGATGGAGAATAGTCAAGCGTCAGCGCAGGGTGATCCCTGTGGCTGGCGCCTTTTTGTTTTGGAGAACCTATTGAAGTAGTTGAAGGGAGGAATGCCCGTATTCTTATCTTAAACACTGGATCCAACCCGTCTCTACCATACCCGACCCCATCAAGCCCCAGAAGCTGAACGCTCCTCTTGCGTACGTAAAAAACCTACCAAATACCCTGATCACTCCTAACGGCCAGATGTCATAGAAGAAGTGCTATAATCTAGCGGCAATAGTCTTACTAGGGAGCAGGCATGCAGGTAGACCGCTTTGTTGACTTCTTGACAGAACTGGAGGCCACATCCTCCCGCAACCGCATGGTGGAGGTCCTTTCCCTACTCTTCAAGGAAACGGATGTAGAGGAGATAGATAAGCTTATCTACCTGTGCCAGGGCCGGGTAGCGCCGGCCTACGTGAAGCTTGAGTTCGGGGTAGGGGAGAGCCTGGCAGCCGAAGCGCTCTCCAAAGCCAGCGGCCAGCCTAAAACCGAAATGCTCCGTCTTTACAAGGAAAAAGGCGACTTCGGAGAGGTAGCCGGAGCAGTGCTACCACCCCAGACCACGAAGCTGACTGTTATAGAACTATTCGACCACCTGTACCGGCTGGCTATTGTCTCGGGAGAAGGGGCGGTGACCGCCAAGACCGACTTGTTAGCAGACTTGCTGGCAAGCTCCAGCCCCAGGGACGGGCGGCTTCTGGTGCGTATTTCCCTGGGGAGGCTGCGTCTGGGCATCGGTGACCCTACTATGATGGACGGATTGAGCTTTGCCCGCCAGGGCGATAAATCTCTACGCCCCACGCTGGAGCGGGCCTATAACATCTGTTCAGACCTCGGCTATGTGGCCCGTCTCTTCTGGGAACAGGGCGTAGAGGCCTTATCGCAGATAGAAGTAACGGTAGGCAAACCGGTGCGCCCAGCCCTGGCCGAGCGGCTACCCGGCATACAAGCCATCCTGGACAAGATCGGGCGCTGCGCAATAGAGCCAAAATACGACGGTTTTCGCTGCCAGGTCCACCGGGATAATGATTGGGTCAAGGTGTACAGCCGCAACCTGGAAGATTTCTCAGATATGTTCCCGGAGATAATCGAGGCCGCCTGCCGGCAGGTTCGCGCCACTCGTATCATCTTCGAAGGCGAGGCCTTGGCCTACGATCCGTCTACCGGAGACTTCTATCCTTTTCAGGTTACCGTTCAGCGGAAGAGAAAATACGGCATAGAGGAAATGCGCGCCCGCCTCCCTCTTAAATTGATGGCCTTTGACCTGCTTTACCTGGATGGGGAAGACCAGACGCGTCAGCCGTACCTGGAGCGGCACCGACGTCTGGGCGAAGCCCTGGCACCTGACGACGTGATTGAGCTCACTGAGGTGCTCATAACCGATAAGCCAGAGGAGTTCGAGAGATACTTCGCCGACAAGGTGCAGCGGGGCCTGGAAGGCGTGGTTTGCAAGCGCCTGGACTCCCCTTACCAGGCTGGCAGCCGCAACTTCAATTGGATCAAGTTGAAGCGCCACTATGCCGGCCAGCTTCGGGATACCGTGGACACGGTGGTCCTGGGTTACTGGCGGGGCCGGGGCGCCCGTGCCCAATGGGGAATCGGCTCCCTGCTGACCGGGGTCTATGACGATAAGGAAGACCGGTTTGTCTCATTGGCGCGCCTGGGTACGGGCTTCTCCGATGAGGAATGGAACAGGCTAAAGGAAGACCTGGATAAGACAGCCGTTGACCACAAGCCCGCCCAGGTAGATTCTTTAGTCCAACCGGACATATGGGTACGCCCCCTGTTCATTCTGGAGGTGCAGGCTGACGAGATAACTCGCAGTCCGGTCCACACCTGCGGCTTGGGAAGAGCCGTGGCCGGAGAGAAGGACATTGGCTACGCCCTTCGCTTTCCGCGGGCCACCGGATACCTTCGCTCCGACAAGGGCCCCCAGGACGCCACAACGGTGACTGAGGTCATCGCGATGTATTCCATGCAGGGGAAGCAGCCTGTGAGACCCTAAAGGTCTTAAAGACCTTTAGGGTCTGAGGGTTTAGGGTCCAGGCATTACTGATCACTGGGCGTGGTAAACGGCCGGTGAATGCTGGTCGCTGACGGCCAATTGCTGACCGCTGATGGCTGATCACTGAAAGCTGATTGCTGAAAGCTGAGGGCTAATAGCTATGGTAGAGGGACAAAGAGGAGCATACGTTTTCACTATACGGGCAGGCTGGCCAAACCAGGTCGGCATGTTGGGAATGATTACGTCGGCTATTGGTGAGGCCGGGGGTAACATCGGCGCCATTGATATCATCGAGGCTGCTCGTGACCGCATCGTGCGCGACCTCACTATCTCAGCCCGGGACGTAGAACACAGCCATGAGATTGTGGACGGGGTGAGGCAAATACCCAAAGTCAAGGTAATCCAGGTGGCAGACCGGGCCTTCCAGCTCCATTTGGGAGGCAAGATAGAGGTAAGCGTTAAGGTCCCTATCCGTAACCGGGAAACGCTGGCCATGGTCTACACCCCCGGCGTAGCTCGGGTTAGTCTAGGAATTAAGGATGACCCGGCCGCCGCCTGGAACCTGACCATCAAGAAGAACACCGTGGCCGTGGTAACCGATGGCACGGCCGTCCTGGGGCTGGGAGACGTAGGACCCCTGGCTGCCCTTCCGGTAATGGAAGGCAAATCAATGCTCTTTAAGGAGCTCGCTGGTGTGGACGCCTGGCCTATCTGCCTGGATACCAAGGACCCTGAGGAGATTATCAAGGCAGTCAAATGGATCTCCCCTGGATTTGGCGGCATAAACCTGGAGGATATCTCGGCGCCCCGATGCTTCGAGATCGAGGAGCGACTTCGCCAGGAGCTGGATATACCCGTTTTCCACGACGACCAGCACGGGACCGCCGTGGTGATGCTGGCCGGCCTAATAAACGCGCTTAAGATCGTCAATAAGAGGCTAGAGGACCTCCGGGTAGTCATCTCCGGCGTAGGAAGCGCCGGTATCGCCAGCGCCCGTTTGCTCAAGGAAGTTGGTGTTATTGACATGGTCTGCTGCGACCGGGCTGGGGTAGTGTGTCGGGGCAGGGCCAGCGACATGAACCCGGCCAAGAACTGGATTGCCATGAACACCAACCACCGGGGGATACAGGGGACGCTTTCCGATGCTATCACGGGGGCCGATTTCTTCCTGGGTGTTTCAGGCCCTGGGGTCCTCACATTAGAAGATTTAAAGAAGATGGCGCGAGACCCCATCGTGTTCGCTTTGGCCAATCCGGTGCCGGAGATCATGCCAGAAGTCGCAGCGCCATATGTCCGCATCATGGCCACCGGGCGCTCGGATTACGCCAATCAGGTGAATAACGCCCTCTGCTTCCCGGGCTTCTTCCGGGGGCTTCTGGACACACGGGTGAGGGAGATCAATAGCGAGATGAAGGTAGCCGCCGCCCATGCCATCGCCTCCACCGTGACGCAGCACCAGCTCCACGAGGACTACATCATCCCAAGCATCTTCAACCGGACGGTGGTGCACCTGGTCGCCCGGGCCGTCGCTAAGGCCGCCTATAAGACCGGCCAGGCCCGCAAGCGCCAGCCTTCCTACCGCTACAGCCAGATGTATTGGGAACCCCATGGGGGGTAGGAGGGCTTGCAGGTGCAATTGGCAGCGACGTGGCTAAGCCAGATCGCCATTCCAGAGGTCTGCGCCACCACCGGTTGTTGTATACACCCATGGGTAGCCGCGCCACGGCAGAGGCTAGGCGTTCCCTGTCAGGCCCGCCTGCAGCCGCCTTGTGAAGCCCAGACGCAGGCAGTAGAATTGGTTTGGAGGAAAAAAGATGGGACTTACTTTCCTAGAGATCGAAGTGGGGAACCCAGCGGACCCTACGACGATGGAAAGACTGGACTTCCTGTTGGATTCTGGGGCTATCTACTCTGTGGTCCCCACCCAAGTTCTGGACAGGCTTGGCATCGGGGCCCTCTCCCAGGAGGAATTCCGCCTGGCCAACGGGGAAAGGATCGTTCGCCGGAAAGGGGTGGCAATCTTTCGCTACGGCAATAGAATCGGCGGGTCAGACGTCATTTTCGGTGAGGAAGGAGAGGCCACCCTCTTAGGCGCCCACACCCTGGAATCCCTGGGCCTGGCTCTTGATCCCCTCAGGCGAGAGCTGAGGCCTCTGCCACTAATAATTGCCTGAGGGGCCCGGCAGCCCCCCGTGTCAAATCAAATGATAATGTTACCGAAGGCCGACAGTTCACTCAAATGATAATGTTACCGAAGCTGATCCTCCTTTCCGTTGGTATTTTATTCTCCAAGGTCTCTTGGCAGTTTGGTGGTAACCGTAGGGCTCCTTCTTCAGCGCGCCAGTCGCTGATCGGCTAGGGAAATAGCAGCGCAGGGCAGGGCGTGGGAGGCCCGATTCACATCGGATGGGGAGGGCGATTCCCAACGGATAACGGATGTCAGCGGATAACGGATGACGGCGGAGACGGGGACCGCTGCTGGCGTAGGGCCATGCAGCCATCGGCAATCAGATGATTGAGCAGCAGGGTAAGACGGGTGTTGGATCACACAGGCTTGGATATCATTGCGAGGCCGGGATTTGCGACCAATAGCGGAGGGCGTTGGCAGGCCGAAGCAATCTCCTGGTGGGCCGATGAGAACGCTGAACCATGGGTCGCAATAGCACCAAGCAGCTTCTCCAAGGCATCTGCTATCCGTTGATACGGTGGATAAGAAGTCTCCCTCAGTGTTCGCCGGGCGCGAGTCGTCTCACGCCGAGCCTATCAAAGTGGGCGTCGTAGGAGCAAACCGCATCAAGGCCTCTGGCCCGCAGGTCGGCGGCGTTGTAGGCGTCCACGAAGTCAACGTTAAATCGCTCGTAGAGATCAATGGCCTCCTCTAGGACTGCCTTACGATGTACATGCAGGCCAGCCAGGGACATGATCGCCTCGAGAGCTTCCACGATCTGCTCCCTTGCCCGCCCGTAGGAGGATCGTAACGTCCATACCAGCTCGGCCAGAACCAGCTCATTGATATGCAACTCGACCTCATTCCGTTCTGCCCTCTCGAAAAGCTCCTTACATGCTTCAGCTTTGGACGGATCGTCGCCGGTGAGGAAACGAAGTAGGACGTTGGTATCAATCAGCAAGCTTTGCCCGCTGCCGTCCTTCATTTCATTTCTTCCACTATTTCTTTGGCCACCTCCTCCATAACCTGCTCTCTTATCTTATGCCAGTCCTCCGGCCGGGAATGGGGCGCGATAGAAGCGAAAAGGTCCATAAACCCCCGGCGCACCGGCCGCATCACCGCCTCCCCATCCCTAACTTCGAATTCCACCACTTTTGATTTCTCAAGGCCCAGGGCCTCCCGGACCGGTTTGGGAATGGTTATCTGTCCTTTCGAGGTCACTCTAGCTCTGACCATCGCAAGCTCCTTCGTCTCTTGGTAAGAGTAGCATAACATGGTAAGGCATGCTTGTAAAGTAAGGCGCATAACGATCCAGCCCTTCCTCGAAGCGGCGAATTAAAAGTTTGCTCATCCCTCAGGAGTAGACCCCCCCAGAAGAACGCTTGTTTATAAGCACCCAGTACCATCCCAACCCCTAGCCGAGAAACGGCTTTGATAATGTTAGGATTCGTTGTATAATTGGTGCGTCCATCCCCACAACGTTCCGGCAAGCAGGGAGGCGGGAAGCACATGGCCCCAGAACGGAAGCGGCTGGCGATCCTATGGGCTGTTGTCGGCGCGGTAACCGCGCTGGTC
>JAUYDP010000309.1 GCA_030691805.1 Dehalococcoidia bacterium
GAATTAGAGGCAGAGGTAGCTTGCAAGGAGAAAGCAATGACCAGAAGATTCCGAGTCATACTGGACCCCAACGAACTGGGTGGGTATACGGTAACGGTGCCGGCGCTGCCCGGCTGCATAAGCGAGGGTGACACCAAAGAAGAGGCTCTGGCTAACATCCAGGAGGCGATAGAGCTGTACATAGAGAGCCTCCAAGCCGATGGCGAACCTGTTCCGACCGAAGAGGGTATGGAGGAGGTCCTGGTTGAGGTTCCCGTTTGAAGCTGCCTAGGGCCAGCGGCAAGGCCACGGTGGAGGCGCTCTTGCGAGCGGGCTTCACCGTGCCGCGGGGTTTACGGCCCCCCAGTCGATCCGTGGCCTGTTTGGGCTTCGGGGCGAGCGTAGCTCCTGGACTTCCCGTTCCAGGGGACGGGTGGGGATAAGGTGGACCGGCAGCCCCTCCTCTATTTGCAGTTCCAAGACCCGGTCAATGACGACGTCCAGCACCTCGTCCGGGTCCTCCACATCCACGGTGGCGATAAGGTGGACCGCCTCGGCTTCATCCTGGCCGGGGGCCACCTCAAAGGTGGCCGCGGGATACCGCCGAAGCACCATGTCCTTCAACTCTGCCAGGGCTTGCTCCATTCGTGGGTCTAGCCCGAGAAGATGTTCCGGCGGTTCGCACCCTTTGCTCATGGCCGTACCGGGGAGTTGATGGCTCCCCAGTCAATCCGTGGCCTGGCCGGGCGCCGGGGCGAGCGCGACTCCCTCAGCACCCGTTCTAGAGGCTCAAGGGGTATCACATAGATGGGTAGCCCCTGTTCAACCTGAACAGTGAAAAGCTGGTCAAGGACTACGTCCAACACCTCCTCGACATCTTCAACATCTACCGTAGCCCGCAGGTAGATCCCTTCAGGGTCCTCGCCCCTGACAACCTCGAAAGTCGCCCCCGGATACCGCTGGCTGATTAGGCCCTTCAGTTCCTCAAGGGCGTTGTGAGTGGGCTCATCCAACACAAGGCTTTGTTCTGTACTCATTCTCTCTAGCCTCCTCGGCCTCCGATTGCTTCCAAAAACTGCCTGGTACGTCTCAGCCCGCGTAAGGCTTGAGCTTCTGTGATGTGCCGGAGCTCATAATCGGCTCGCTGCCGCATGAGCAGGTTCTGGTTCAGGGTATCCCGCAAACCTACCGGATACCGTTTGCGGCGGTTCACCAACTCTCCGGCAAATTGCGCTTGAACAAAAGCATGGCCCCATTGGGAGGCTGAGGGCGCGATCCCTTCACGGGCCAAGGCCGCTATCGCTGCCTGGAAACAGGCGTAGTAGCAACGATTGGCACAGTTGTTATACCGGCCGTTGACGAACTCACTCTCCGCACCAGCCAGGCTTTCTTCGGCTTTAGCGAAGAAGATTTGGGTGACTTCTGATTCAGCCATGTCACTAACTATTATAACGTATGGGCTGGGTTCTTCCCTAGAGGTGCCCCATGATTACACCGGTGTCTGATGCGCCTACCAGCACAGTTCCACCCTCGGCGTTGGCAAAGGCACCGAGCGCTTCTATAGCTTCGTTTTCTTCGCTGAAGCTTGCCTTGAATTCGACATGCTGGCCCTCGCCCCGCTCTATCAGTTCCCATATGTCCAGGGACATGGCCTACGTCCGAGTTGCAGCGGTTCTCTCTTCCGCGGCGAGCCTCAGGTTCAGCTCCAAGAGCCGCCGCAGTATCTCCCCCCGCGCTTCCGACGAAATTGTGTACCGCGTCTGGCCCCGCTCGTCCAATAGAAGCAACGCCTAGTATACCCCGGCCATCCCCGGCGCGCCACCGCTGCTTGCTAAGATACCCTGGTAATGGCCGGCTGCCGCCACCAGCCGTAACGCGTTAGAAGATATTCGGTCCACCTGTGAAGTGGTTCTGGAGCAACCTGCTCTACGGCGGTCAAGAAGCTTTCGGTAGTAACCGAAAGGAACCTTTCGGGTGGGGCAATATGGGCCCAGGCGCTCCAAATGGTATTACCGAACTGTTTCAAAGTGGGTGCGGCCTCAAAGTTCTCAGATAGCTCACGGTTCGCTTTGGGACTAATATAAACCACACTGACAACCTCCGCTCCCATCTCGCCTCTTCCCCGCTGCGCCGCCCATTCCATTTCTTGGGCAAGAAGAGTCAGGCGCATAAGCTGATAGAAGGGTTCAACGAAGAACGTTTCATAGGGAGGCAGCCCAGGCCGCGATTCAGCCCAACGCCGGAATGGTTCTCGGTAGGTATTCAGTCGGGTCTGGTTCAAGGTCGCCGGGTCCGGCATGCTCTTGCCGTAGCATTCGGTATACTTCCACTCACCCAGGACTAACTGGGTATGCCCGTCATACCTCTGGAAACGAAAGGCGAAGTCAGCGCTGGTGGCATTGGCCCCTCGCGTCCCCCATCCCTTCTCGGCAAGGTAGTTGTCCTGTCCAATCCACTCGAAGGCCAATAACGGGGTAGTGCCATCTGGCAGAGGCCCGTCACCTTCAAAGGGCAGAATGCGATGTGTCTCCGGCAAGAACGGGCTGAAAGCTCGCGCCAAGAGCTCGGGGTCACGGGTCATAGGCCACAGGGCGTTGACACAGGCGCTCTGGGAGCAACAAAGGTGGTTGCTGGGCAGACCCCGTCCTCCTTCCCCTTCACCGGCAAGGAGTCCATCGTGCCAAGAGATGCTGCGCCTGCGGAAGTAAGCTATGGCCTCGTCCCGGAACAGGTCACACAGGTTCTCGTCTGAGTGCCCGTCAGCCAGGCAGAAGGGCCGTGGGATTCTGTTGTAAGTGCCCGGCTGGCAGGCTTCGGATGAGAACAGATCTCTCTTGATTACCTCATACCGCCTCTTCTCGGTATCCCTGAACATCGGTTGGCCTCCGCATACAGCAGCGGCGCTGCTAGCAATATGGCGAGGTGGATGGCCCCGCTTGCTGGCAACCGCTGCTTTCGCGTACGCCAGGCAAGCCTTCACGTCCTCAACCGTCAACTCGGGGTAGATCTCAAACAGCTCCTTCAAGTCCGGCTTATACGCCAACTGGTCGAGCACCTTCTCCACGGGAACCCTTGTGCCCTTGACTACAGGCTTGCCCACCATGATGTTGGGGTCCTGGATGATTCGCTCATGGTAGGTTGGGCGTTCTCTTGCCATGATTATGCTCACCCCTTTCGGGCAGGGGACCGAGAGGTCTTTGCTGCCTCGGCCATATTATACCACGACGGAGAACCTAAACTGTGGCCGCTGCGATCGCTTGGTACGTGATATCCAGCAAACGGCTCAGTTGGGGCCTCGTGATGGAGAGCGGTGGCACCAGTACCACCACATCTCCCAGCGGGCGGATGATGGCGCCACGGGGCCTGGCCTCCCGGGCGGCCCTGGCCCCCATGCGGACCTCGGGCGGGTAGGGCGTCTTCGTGGCCCTGTCGGCCACCAGCTCGATGCCCACCATGAAGCCTTGCTGGCGTATATCACCTACGTGTGGCAGGTCCTGGAACCGCCGGAGTCCCTTCTCCAGTTGGGCGATCTTGGGCTGAAGCCTCTCCATGGTGCAGTCCTTCCCGAAGACCTCCAGGCTGCCCAGACCGGCAGCGCAGGCCAACGGGTTGCCCGTGTAGGTGTGGCCGTGGAAGAAGGTCCGGTTTTCCTGAGGCCGGCCCAGGAAGGCCCGATAGACCTCCTCCGTGGCAAGGGTGGCCGCCAGGGGCAGATATCCTCCGGAGATGCCCTTGGCCAGGCACAGGAGGTCGGGCCTCACCCCTTCGTGCTCGCAGGCGAACATCACCCCCGTACGCCCGAAGCCCACGGCCACCTCGTCGGCGATCATCAGCACGTTGTAGCGGTCGCACAGCTCCCGGACCCTGGACAGGTAGCCCGGTGGTGACACCAGCATTCCCCCCGCCGCCTGGACTATAGGCTCAATAATCACGGCCGCAACCGAGCTATGCTGCTCCTTGAGGGTCTCTTCCAGGCCGCTTAGGCAAGCCAATCCGCAATCTGGGTAGCAAAGCCCGCCCCTATCTCGCGGGATTAAGGATGACCCTTCAAGCCTCCCTGAGGCGCTGCCAGGCCGGGGATAATTGGATGTCGCCTGATGCTGCCATATAACGCCGCCTGGTTGGGGGTTCGAGGATATCCCCCCAAATTCGCCTGGCGTGCTGTCAGATCGGGTGTTCGGGGAAGTCCCCCCAGATTCTCCGGAGGCGCCGCCAGGCCGGGGGTACGGGGGTGTCCCCTTTCCCCAGGAACGAGGAACGGGGAACGAGGAAGTAGAGATCCGGTGGGCAGAGAGGTCTGGGAGTGTACTCCGATCCCGACCTTCTTTTTCTCCGGGGGGTGGGGTGGCCCCCCCCTTTTCCATCGGGCACCGGTAGCAATAGGCGCTCTCCACCTGGATGCTGTCCAACAGCAGCGGCCGGTAGACCTGGTGGAAGAGCGGGATGCCTCCCACACCCACGGCCCCTATGGTGTCCCCGTGGTAGCCGTTCTTGAAGGAGACGAACCGGGTCTTGCCCCGGGTCTCAGGGGAGACCTGTTGCCAGTACTGGAAGGCCATCTTCAGGGCGATCTCCACGGCGGTGGAGCCGCTGTCGGAGTAAAAGACCCGGCTAAGGCCGGCCGGAGCAATCTCCACCAACCTCTGGGCCAGCAGGATACTGGGGACGTTGGCCAGGCCGAGAAGGGTACTGTGGGATACCTTACGTAACTGCCGGATGATGGCCCGGTCAATCTCCCGCCGCCGGTGGCCGTGGAGGTTGGTCCAGAGGGAGGAGACCCCGTCTAAATACCAGCGTCCCTGGGTGTCCCGCAGGCGGTTGCCTTTTGCCTCGTCAATGATAAGTGGCTCGCCCTCTTCCCATTCCTGCATGGGTGTGAAGGGGTGCCAGAGATATTTCTTATCAGCCGCCGCGAGATCAGAGGCATTTGAAAGGACTGGCTTGGATCCTGCTTCCGCGGGTGAGTAATCTGGTAACCGTAGGGGCGATTCGTGAATCGCCCCTACCGATCCATCTATTCCAGGGTTGCTGGCGCGCCGGGCTCCCGTTGATTCAGGCTTCAAGAAGCTTTTCCACCTGCACGAATCTAGCAATGCTTTCCGCCAGGCCGTCCAATCTCCTGTTCTCCAAATCAACGCCGGTTAAGCAGGGCAGGAGACCCAATACCGGCAGGCCGGAATACCTCTCGATAGCCTGGGGATTGGTCCTCTCAGCGAGGTCGGGCTGGTCGGCGCAGCCGTTGATGATGGTGCCCAAAACCCTGATGCCCACTGATTGGGCCTGCTTTATAGTGAGGAGCGTGTGATTTATCGTCCCCAGTCCGGGCCTGGCGACCACCAGGGCCGGAAGGCCCATGGCGACTATCAGGTCGGCTACACT
>JAUYDP010000332.1 GCA_030691805.1 Dehalococcoidia bacterium
TTCGGGCCTGCGTCGGAGAAAACCCCTCTTCCTTTTATGATATGGTCCGCTACCATCTGGGCTGGGTTGACGAAGGAGGAGTAACGGTGCTTAAGACAGGAGGAAAGGCGCTTCGCCCTATCCTCTGTCTGCTTTCTTGCAGTGCGGTAGGAGGCGACTATCACAAAGCCCTCCCTGCGGCGGCCGCTATTGAGATGATGCACAATTTTTCATTAATTCACGACGATATCCAGGACCAGAGTCCGCAGCGCCGCCACCGGCCTACCGTCTGGCGGGTCTGGGGTGAAGCCCAGGCCATCACGGCCGGGGACGGCTTGCATGTTATGGCGCACCTGGCTCTCCTGCGTCTTGCGGAAAGGGGGACGTCGCCCGATATAGTTTTAGCGACTTTTAGGATATTAGACAGGGCTTGCCTCGACCTGTGCGAGGGCCAGAACCTGGACCTGAGCTTTGAGGGGCAGGACCGTGTTAGCCTGGACGATTACCTTACCATGGTCCGGAAGAAGACCGGGGCCCTCTTTGACGCCTCCACCAGGATAGGCGCACTGCTGGGGTCTGGAGATGAACGATCCGTGATGGCCTTAGGCGATTTTGGCCAGGAATTAGGCCTGTCCTTTCAGATACAGGATGATGTTCTTGGTATCTGGGGGATGGAGGAAACCACGGGGAAGCCCTCCCTTGATGACATAAGGACCAGGAAGAAGTCACTGCCCATCGTGCATGCCATGGCCAAGGTCCAGGGTCTGGATAGTCAAAGGCTGGAAGAAGCATATGGTGTGGGTGCGGGTTCCGCATTTGGCGTAGGGGCGGGTTTGAAACCCGCCCCTACATTGGTCGATGAGACGGTCGCCTCTGTCCTTTCCATCCTGGAGACCGCGGGGAGTCGCGAATTCTGCCAGAGCTTGGCCAGGGACTACTGGGACCGGGCTATCTCCAGGCTCGACAACCTGAGCCTCGAGACGGATGCATACAACGCTTTGATAGGACTGGCCCAGCGCCTGGTAGAGCGACAAGTATGAGGCAAGTTTAGCGTTAACTTTACGAAGCGGACCAAGATGGCTGGTGCAGATGAGTAGGCGGAGTAGGGTAATGATAGAGTTTAATCAATTAAGTCGCTGGGCAGCTAGCCCTGGTTACCTGTGGGCGGGCCTGGTGGCAGTGATTATTGTGGTGGCTCTTAGCGCCGCCTGCGCCAGCCAGCAGGTTACGGCGGCCGAGCCTGCGGGTCCTCCGGTTACTTACGCTGACGGAATCGAGACCGCCACCCCAGAGCCCGCCCCGCCGCCGGGCCCTGAGCCGGTCCAGCCCCCGTCCGCGCCAGAGGTCCAACCCGAAGCGCACGAGGCCCAGGCCATGGCCGCTACCCCGTTTCAAAACACAGGCGCGCCTCCCGCGCCATCCCAGCTAGAAGAGGAGTGTGTGGAACGGGGCCTGGAGCCTTTGCCGTCGCCGGGGTCCCCTGGCGTCCAGGGGTTCTGGGGCAGTTTCAGAGACCCCTTCCCACCGGCCCCCGTCTGGAATCCTCCGGGACCCAAGCGGGTCTGGCTGCAGGCCGGCCACTGGCGAAACAACGAGGTGCCCCGCGAGTTAGGAAGGCTGATCGGTAGCGGGACCTCGGGAGGGGGCCGCGCCGAATGGGAAGTGAACCTGGACATAGCCCAGAGGGCCGCAGCTGTCCTGGAGAGCTATGGCGTCCAAGTGGATATACTCCCTGCTACGGTGCCGCCTGGCTACAGAGCGCATGCCTTTATCTCGATCCACGCCGATGGAGACTTGTCGGGGGCACTGAGCGGCTATAAAGTGGCCCGTGCGGGCTTCTCGCCAATCCCCGAAACGGATGACGTACTGGTAGATGCTCTTTACGCTGAATACGGGCCTGCGACGGGGCTGCGACGGGACGACCCGCACGTTAGCCTCCGGATGCGGTACTACTATGCTTTTAACACCCGGCGCTATTGCCACGCCATCGCATACGGGGTGCCAGCGGCCATCATCGAGACTGGCTTCCTAACCAACGTTTCGGACCGGGCCCTTCTGCTGGGACAGCCGGATCTGGCCGCCGAGGGAGTCGCCCGGGGAGTGCTCTCCTTCCTGGGCATTCGAGAACCGGATGCCTCCCAAGTGCCGATTCGTCCTTAGAAGTTCAGTCCGTTTAACATTCTTTACATAACAAAGTATCTATCTCCAAACAAGGACCGCACCCCCACCCCCGATGTAGATTGGCCCTTTCCCGTACTGTATAATGACCATTGGAAGGGAGAGAGCAAAAACGTGAAGTTAGCTATCACCGGCAAAGGAGGGGTTGGCAAGACCACCCTTTCGAGCCTGCTCGCCAGAGTCTATGCACAGGAGGGCCGGACGGTGCTGGCCATAGACGCCGATCCGGATGCGAATCTGGCCTCGGCCTTGGGATTTTCTCCGGAGGAGTTCTCTCAGATTATCCCAGTTTCGGAGATGGCCGAGCTCATCGAAGAGCGCACTGGAGCTAAGCCTGGCACAACGGGGGGCTTTTTCAAGATAAACCCGCGTGTGGATGATATCCCCGACAGGTTTAGCGCCTCCCGAGACGGTGTTAAACTCCTGATAATGGGGGGGGTCAAGAAGGGGGGCGGCGGTTGCATCTGTCCGGAGAGCGTGCTGCTGCGGAGCCTGGTCACCCACCTCATCCTTTACCGAAAAGACGTTGTAATCATGGATATGGAGGCCGGTATAGAGCACCTGGGCCGGGCCACGGCCCAATCGGTTGACGCCTTCATCGTAGTGGTTGAGCCTGGGCAGCGCAGCTTCCAGACGGCCCGGTCCATCCGCACGCTGGCCGGGGAGATCGGCATCGAGAGGTGCTTCGTAGTAGGCAGCAAGGTAAGGGGAGAGGATGACCGGAAGCTGATAGCAGATAGCTTACCGGATTTTACGATGCTTGGCTTCCTGTCTTTCAGTCCGCTGGTCCAGCGGGCCGACATGTTAGGCCAGAGTGTGTACGACATAGACCCCGGCGCCGCCCAGGAGGCTAGAGAGATAGTGGCGCGTTTGGAGAACACAGATGGCGGTTAGAAGCAGGGTGCTTCGCCCCGCGATTCCGGGAGGAAGTTCGGCCAGTGTCTATGCACAGGAGGGCCGGACGGTTCTGGCCATAGACGCCGATCCGGATGCTAATCTGGCCTCGGCCTTGGGATTTTCTCCGGAGGCGTTCTCTCAGAGTACCCCAGGCGTAGTGGCGGACCGCTGTGTCCGCCCCCCGCCCTACCTCTGGCGGACAGGGCCGTCCGCCGCTACGGGGAATTTACCGGTTTCAGAGATGGTCGAGAGCCTTGAGAGATATATGGAGAGATCTTGAAGACCATACGCCAGCTTGACCTCAGGGACAAGCGCGTCCTGGTTCGGGTAGACTTCAACGTCCCCCAGGACAAGACTACCAGGGCGGTAACCGACGATACGCGCTTGCGGGCCGCTTTGCCCACTATCCGCTACCTTATAGAAAGGGGGGCACGGGTAATACTTGTTTCTCACCTGGGCCGGCCGGATGGACAGGTAGTGGAGAAGCTACGTCTGGACCCAGTGGCCACCCGACTCTCCCAGATTCTGGGCCAGCCGGTAAAGAAGGTCAACGACTGTGTCGGGCCGGAGGCGAAAGAGGCAGTCCAGAATCTAAAACCGGGAGAAGTACTCCTTCTGGAAAACCTGCGCTTCCATGAGGAGGAGGAGAAGAACGACCCTGGGTTTTCCAAAGCGCTGGCCGCGCTGGCCGATGTTTACGTGAACGATGCCTTCGGCACGGCTCATCGCGCCCATGCCTCCACGGTTGGTGTTGCTGGGATTCTTCCAGCCGCCGCCGGGTTCCTGATGGAAAAGGAAATAGAGGCCCTGACTGGGGCCTTGAAAAACCCAGCACGGCCCTTTGCAGCGCTGATCGGGGGGGCCAAGGTAAGCAGCAAGATCAAGGTCCTGGAAAACCTGGTAGCCAGGGTTGACGGCCTATTCATAGGCGGGGCCATGGCCTGCACTTTTCTCAAGGCAGGGCTATGAGATGGGCCGAAGCCTGGTGGAGGATGACCAGATGGACTCCGCACTCCGGATAGTCAAGGATGCAAAAGGCAGGGGGATTAACTTTGTGCTCCCTGTAGATGCGGTAGTGGCCGACCGGATCGAGGCCGACGCCCAATGGGCGGTGACACCTGTCTCCGCTGTGCCCAAGGATAGCTACGTTCTGGACATAGGGCCGGCGACCATCAGCCTGTTCGAAGATCAACTGCGCCCTCACAAGACGGTCCTCTGGAACGGGCCGATGGGTGTCTTCGAGCTGGCCCCCTTTGCCTCCGGCACCCGGGCCATGGCGGCATTCCTGGCCGACCTACCGGCAAATACCATCGTGGGCGGCGGAGAATCGGTGGCCGCTGTGGAAGAGATGGGCCTGGCCGGACGCTTTTCTCATGTCTCCACCGGAGGGGGCGCTACGCTGGAATTTATAGAAGGTAGGATCCTGCCTGGTGTGGCGGCCCTGGGACAATGCGCCCATGAATAGGCGCGAGCTGCTGGCCGAGCTGGCTCAGGATACCCCATCCAAGATCGTCTTTCTGGTCATGGATGGACTGGGCGGCATCCCGGGTCCAGACGGCAAGACCGAGATGGAAGCGGCCCACACCCACAACCTGGACGAGCTAGCTGCGCGGTCAATCCTCGGATTAACGGACCCCATCAGCCCCGGAATCACGCCAGGAAGCGGCCCATCCCACCTGGCCCTTTTCGGGTATGATCCCTTCGAGTTCCAGGTAGGAAGGGGGATCCTGGAGGCCCTGGGGATTGACTTTCCGCTCCAGCCCTCAGACGTGGCCGTACGGGCCAACTTCTGCCTGGTGGACGAGAAGGGCATTCTGTTGGACCGGCGGGCTGGACGGCTGGAGACTGCTCAGGCGGCCAGATTGTGCCATATGCTTCGAGATATTAAATTAGTGGGTGCAGAGGCGCTGGTGGAGCCGGTCAAGGAGCACCGCTTTGTGGTGGTCTTCCGAGGTGAAGGCTTGGCGCCTGATGTTGCTGACACCGATCCCCAGAGGACGGGCGTTTCCCCCCTTGATCCCAAGGCGCTGAAGCCCGAGGCGCAACGCACGGCCCTTCTAGCACGGGACTTCATCCGCCAGGCCAGCGCCCTCCTGGAAGGCCGGGCCGCCAATATGGTCATGCTACGAGGGTTCTCCACCTACCCGTCAATCCCTTCTCTGTCACAGCTATATAAACTGCGCCCGGCGGCAATCGCCGTATACCCAATGTACCGGGGATTGGCGCGCCTGGTAGGGATGGACATCCTCCCGGCCGGAGGCTCCCTGGAGGACCAGCTTCGGACCCTCCGAGCCAACTGGGGAAAATACGACTTCTTCTATCTTCATGTTAAAGACCTGGACCGCACCGGTGAGGACGGGGATTTTCACGGGAAAGTGGGAGCCATAGAGGAGGTGGACCGGTACCTACCGGCCATTGATGAATTGGGGCCTGACGTCCTGGTAGTTACCGGCGACCACGCTACCCCGGCGGTGCTAAAAGGCCATAGCTGGCACCCCGTGCCTTTCTTGCTACGATCACCCTGGTGCGTTCCTGACGGTGTGACGTCCTTCTCCGAGCGGGCTTGCAGGCTTGGTAGCCTGGGCCGCTTCCCCGCGGTAGACGCCATGGGCCTGGCCCTGGCCTACGCCCAGAAGCTTATTAAATACGGAGCTTAATTAATGCGAACCCCAATAATTGCCGGAAACTGGAAGATGAACACCACCCTGCCAGAGGCAAGGGAGCTGGTTGGAGCAATGCTGGCGGACCTGGGCCGGATCAGCGGCGTGGAGAAGGTCCTCTGCCCTCCCTTTATCTCCTTGGCCGCCATAGCCGATCTGGTTAAGGGAACCTCCGTTGGCATCGGCGCCCAGAATATGCATTTCCAGGAGAAGGGAGCCTTCACCGGGGAGGTCTCACCGGTAATGCTTTCTCCCCTGTGCCAATATGTGATCCTGGGGCACAGCGAGCGCCGCCAGTATTTCGGCGAGACCGACGAGATAGTCAATAAGAAGGTGGAGGCGGCCCTGAAGGTTGGACTTCGTCCCATCATGTGCGTTGGAGAGCGGCTAGAGGAGAACGAGGCCGGGCGAACTGAGGAAGTGGTGGGACGGCAGGTTCGGGGCGGCCTGGCCGCCATCCCCAGGCCCGAATCGCTCATCATCGCCTACGAGCCAGTCTGGGCTATCGGCACCGGACGGGCGGCCACGGCAGGCCAGGCCAACCAGACCATCGGCTTTATTCGCCAGGTGGTGGCCGAGCTTTACGGAGATGGTTTCGCAGAAGATCTACGTATTCAATACGGGGGCAGCGTGACCGCCCAGAACGCTGCTGAGCTGATGCGGGAGCCGGAGATAGACGGGGCGCTGGTGGGCGGCGCCAGCCTGAAGGCCCAGGATTTCGTCAGCATAGTGGCTCAGGCGGCCGGGGCCAAAAGCGGTGGCAGGGCCTAGATTTACATAACCTTGGACTCGCGGGGCCTTTGGCGCGGGTGGCATGAAACACCCCGAATTTCATGATTGACCTGTCAAACCCTAGCAAGGCAGTTGCCTATGGACGGAGGCCATTCCCAACGGATAGCGGATGAGAGAACGGATAACGGATAGATGACCGGGCTTTGGCTTTGTAGCCCATGGCTTATGGTCATGCACTAAATATTGTGCCACGACCGGCCGAATAAATTCGGCGTTGGGCCAAACGTAACGCCGATTTTATTCGGCAAACTGGTTTTGGCATCTTAAATTGTGCATGACCATTAGCCTGGGGCGGGATTGCGACATGATCCGGGGCAACTTGTTTAGCCGTCTATGCAGAGACCAGTAATGGCTCAAGGGAGAGACCAGCCGCTGGTGGCGATAGTAGGCCCTACCGCGGCAGGTAAGACTGCCCTGGCCATTGCACTGGCCGAACGGCTCAGCGGCGAGATCGTGGGAGCGGACAGCCGCCAGGTCTACCGATACATGGACATCGGGACAGCCAAGCCCACGGCCCGGGACCGGGCAAGGGCAACCCACCATCTCATTGACATCGTTGACCCAGACCAGGACTTCTCCCTGGCCCT
>JAUYDP010000385.1 GCA_030691805.1 Dehalococcoidia bacterium
GACCATTAGCCTTCAGACCGCGACTTTCCAGGCTGTCGTGATGGACATTATCTCATGCCTGTATCGCCAGGGTTTCCGGCGAGTGTTTGTGGTCAACGGGCATGGGGAGAATGCTCCGTGTCTGGAAGCGATAACGCCACAGGCCCTGGCTACCTTCCCAGGGCTTCAGATTAAGATCCGGACCTGGTTTACCCATCCGAAGGTTATATCCATGGTGGAGGAGTCCTTCCCCCGGCCGGACGGCCACGCTGGGGCGAACGAGACTTCTGTGGCTTTGTACCTCCGGCCGGACATAGTCAAGCTGGAGTTAGCGGAAGGGACGGCGCCTAAAAGGCAGGCGATCTTTTACGGCCCGGCCGAGTTTCGCCAGGCATATCCCAGCGGCGCCCAGGGCGTGGGGATAAAAAAGGCCAACGCTGAATTTGGCAAGCGGGTGGTGGATTTCATTCTGGACACCTTCGGCCGCCATTTGGACCAGTGGTAGGAAATAGTACGGCGGTGGAGCCGCCAAGCTTTGGAGAATTACTATGGTGAATACCCAGCCTTCGCTTGAGTATTGGCGGTCCCTTTACAGTTCAGCCCTTAGGTTCAGGGACCAGGCCAGTTGGCGATGGATGGACGATTCGGAGCTGTTTGCGGTCCAGAATCCTCGGACTGGCGAGATGGGGTACTGCTGCATAATGGGCGCCCTGGGCACATTCTTCGCCCTGGCCGTTTATCTGGGACCAGAAGGGCTGGACTCCTACATAACGGTGAGGGACTGTGACGAAGATGGCGATGATACCTATGATGCAACCCTCGACCAGAAATGCCTTATGGTCTCCTTCTTGGATAAGTCATCCCAAAGCAAGAAGGACCTCGATATGGTTAAAGCGTTGGGCCTGAAGCTCCGGGGCGCCAATGCCTGGCCTCTGTTTCGAAGCCACTTACCGGGGTATCACCCCTGGCACCTGACGGCTGACGAAGCGGACTTCCTCACCCTGGCCCTCGATCAATCCGTCGAAATGGCCGCCAGGGTGAAGGCGCAGCCCAACCTTCTCGAAACAGAGGGGGACGGGCGCATGCTCGTCCGCATCCCAGGAGAGGCAGGGGGCGAAATCAGTTGGAAAGACGAATGGATTACACCCGAATTACCAGCCGAAGGCCCACTGGTGTCCATGCCCGATGAAGTGAGCCTCAAGCGCATGCGGAGCTCTTTGCCATCCAAGCCGATGACCTGGGAAGTGGACCTCTTTTACTTGCCATCCCCTGTCAAGGAAGGGGATCGGCCTTATTACCCAACGACTTTATTCTGCGTGGATTCCGCCTCCGGCTTCGTTTTCGGTATCGAGCTAATGGGTCCGGAAGAAAGGGCAGAAGCTCCCATAAAGCTATGCCAATTCTTTGAAAAGGCCGGCTTCCTGCCCACCCAGCTTGCCGTGATAAAAGAAGAGATCTTAGAAATGCTGTCACCCTTGGCGCAAGACCTGGGCTTGAAGGTCCGCCGGGTAAAGCGGTGGAAGAAGTTAGATAAAGCGAAACTCTCGCTCTTTGAGACGTTCAAGCAGAGAGGTATCGGTTTCTGAACAGAGCCCCGTCCCCTGTGGTATGACCTAGGGAAAGAGCCACTCCTCGCGAGTTGGTCCTGGCTCTAATGGGGGGTAGGCCCGGATAAAGAACTCCCGGCCCAAGAACTCTTGTAGCGCCTCCGGCGGTAGGCTGTCGAAGGGGCTTACGGGTCCCATCTGTGTACGGTGACACTGCATGGCCCGGCGCTTTATCTCGGCATAGGAGGATAGGGTCACCTCTGTAGTTATCGCCCCTTCGGGAATTCCCATCTCTTCTAAAGGTATGCTCCCTAAGTCAAATGGGGTGCCTGCCGCTGCGGCGTACTCCATCATCTGGCGAATGCGTTCTCTGGGGATAGCTGAATAGTAGAGTCTGGTGGCCTGGTGGATTCCGGCATGGTCAGGGAACCTGTTGGGGTCGGCAGCGGCTCTGAAGGCCTCCGTGGCGAAGTGGTGGATGGCCACGTGGTCCGGGTGGCCGTATCCGCCGTGGGGGTCAAAGGTCAGCACCACCACCGGCCGCAGGGTTCGGATAAGCGCCACAAGCTGGCCCACGACCTCTGAGGCGCTGGCATTACAGAGGGCCTGTGGGTGACCGTTCTCTGGCGTGCCGGCCATGCCCGAGTCCCGGTAGCCCAGGAGATGCAGCCCGTGCACGCCAAGCTCGCGGCAGGCGCAGCGCAACTCCTGCTCCCGTACCTGGGCCAGAGTCTCCTTGGTGGCCAGGGCCGGGTTGCTGATCTCTCCAACCTCCCCCCGCGTGGCGCAGGCCAGGTCCACGCGCATGCCCTCCCCTGCGCAGCGGGCCAGCGTGCCTCCAGAGCCGAAGGTCTCGTCATCCGGATGGGCAAAGCAGGCCAGGATCCCGCCAGTGGGGGCGGGCGCCTCCTGGGAGCCGCCAAGTTCAGCGGCGTGACCTGGTTTACGGTCTATGGGTGGTTGAGGCTTTTTTGGCATCGGGCTGATTAAAACTCCTAATATCATTCTTTATCAGGGTATTTT
>JAUYDP010000422.1 GCA_030691805.1 Dehalococcoidia bacterium
GCAAAAGCTTAAATCAGGGAGGAGTATAAGCTAATGGCAATATCGGCCACAAACGAGGGGGTTGCCTATGGAGACAAGCTTGTCAAGGTTGAGCCTTACGGCATAGAGCCCATCCCAGAAAAGGAGCGCCACGGCCGCCCGATTGGGCTACTGGGTATGTGGTTAGGCGCAAATATGTCCATGTCTACCTGGCTGGTCGGGGTCGTCTCCACCGCTTTATTCGGCCTACCCCTCTGGCTCGCCTGGCTGTCCCTCCTGGCTGGCGCTGCCCTGGGCGGCGCGATAGTGGGCCTCCATAGCCTCATAGGCCCGCGATTAGGGATACCGCAGATGATTCATGGACGAGCGCCCTTCGGGATGTACGGCAATATTATACCCGCCTCTCTGTCCGTCATTCTGATAGTCGGCTTCTACGCGGTCAACTCGGTCCTGGGGGCCTTCGCTCTCCACTCTATTACCCAGATAGGATATGGACCTTCGCTGGCGCTATTGGTGATAGCCCAGACCCTTCTGGCGGTCTACGGCCATAACATGGTGCACCGCTTCGAGCAGGCCATGGCGGTCCTCTTAGGCATCACCTTCCTGACCATCGGGTTATACGCCTCGGGCAGGGTTGATCTCTGGGACGCCGGCAACATCGGCGCTCCTCTAGCCGCTGGAGGGCTGTTTGCCTCCTTTATCGGGTCCTTGGGAGTGGCGCTGTCCTTCACTATAAGTTACTCCGTGCTGGCTTCGGACTATACCCGCTACCTGCCGGCGGCCACCGAGAGGTCTGGCATCTGGCGTAACGTCTTCTTGGGGCAGCTTCTCGGGTGCGGGATGCTCTATATGATCGGGGCTGCTGTCGGGAGCCTCGCTCTGAATGTGTCCCCTGAGGCCCCGCCCACGGAGATGATAGTGGCCGTGGTCCCGGCCTATTTCATCATCCCAGCGTTAGCAGCGGTGGTGTTGGGGGCCATGACTCAAAACGTGCTGGCGGCCTACAGCGCAGGGCTGGCCGGCCTTGCGGCCCTGGTACCGTCCAAGAGATGGAGCGCGGCCCTCGGCGCCGGCGTTGTAGGCTTCATCCTGGCTATCCTCGGAGAAGGGAGCTTCGCCTCTAAGTATGAACTCTTCCTCCATGTCATCCTATTCTGGTCGTTGCCGTGGATGGGGGTGGTGCTGGCAGACTACTTCATAACGAACAAGGGGGGCTATCCTATCGGGTTATTCTACGACAAACGCCATCGTCTGGGGCGGGGGCTAATCTCCTGGGTGGTAGGAATGGCCGTGTCCATTCCCTTCATGCAACAACAGCTTTATACCGGCCCGGTGGCTGAAGCCCTCCCGCAGATTGGAGATATCTCCTATTACGTCGCCCTCCTGGTAGCCTTCGCGCTGCACGCGATAATAGGCCGCCCTGGGGCCCGGACTAGCCAGGGAGGCTAGTTTGCCTGCTCGTACCTTAATGGTCCAGGGAACCGCCTCCTCCGCCGGCAAGAGCGTGCTGGTGGCAGGTTTCTGTCGCATCCTGCGACAGGACGGCTACCGGGTGGCCCCCTACAAGTCACAGAACATGTCGCTCAACTCCTTCGTGACCAGGGAGGGCGGGGAGATGGGGCGCGCCCAGGCGGTTCAGGCCGAGGCCGCTGGCATCGAGCCGCACGTGGACATGAACCCTATCCTTTTGAAGCCGGAGATGGACCAGCGGTCACAGGTGGTGCTCCTGGGCAAGCCCGTGATGACCACCCCGGCCCAGGAGTATTACAGGCACACCCCCCGTCTCTGGGAGGAGGCCAAAGCCGCCCTCGGACGTCTTATGGCCGTCTATGACGCTGTAATAATAGAGGGCGCCGGCAGCCCAGCGGAGATAAACCTACGTGATCGCGAGATCGTCAAGATGCGGGTTGCCCTGGAGGTAGGAGCGCCCGTGCTCCTGGTGGGGGATATTGACCGGGGTGGCGTCTTTGCCTCCCTGGTGGGCACTCTGGCGCTTCTGGAGCAAGCGGAGCGGGATGCCATCAAGGGATTCGTGATAAACAAGTTCCGTGGTGATATCGCGCTCCTCGATCCGGGCCTGACCATGCTGGAAGAGCGTACGGGCAAACCCGTGTTGGGGGTTATTCCATATAGCCATGACCTTGGGATCGCTCAGGAGGACTCTATCTATATCCCGGATGGGGCGCCCCAACGCGTCGAAGTTGACATCGCCGTCCTCTACCTGCCCCGGATATCCAATTCGACCGATTTCGAGCCGCTACAGCAGGAGGCCGGAGTTCAGGTGCGCTATATCCGGCGGCCAATAGAGTTGGGACGGCCGGACCTCATTATCATTCCGGGAACCAAGAGCACCATGGCCGACCTGGCCCACTTGCGTGAGGTTGGACTGGCGGAAGCGGTCCTGCGCCTGGCCGGTGAAGGCGTCCCGGTGCTGGGCATCTGCGGAGGTTTCCAGATGCTGGGGCGTTTCATCAGGGACCCCCACCGGGTGGAGTCTCCGCAGGAAGAGGTGGAGGGCCTGATGCTTCTGCCAGTCGAGACCATCTTCTCTAGGGGAAAAACCACC
>JAUYDP010000452.1 GCA_030691805.1 Dehalococcoidia bacterium
AGGAGACGCTATCGTAATGGAAGAATTCGCCAACTTCTTCTCCCTTTTCCACTGGTTTCAGTTGAGGCCGGGTCCGCCCCCCGCCATCTACTGGGGGCTGGCTGGCCTGTACGTCCTGGCGTTAGGCGCCAGCACCGCCTACTACTTCAACATCCAGCAACGGTTCGCAGGCCATCTCTTTCGCGTTGCAGTGGCCCGGCGGGTGGGTCTGGGCGCCGGTATTGCAAGCGCCTTGGGGCTAATCTTCGTCGCCCTGCGGTTTTGGGAAGTCCCTTACCTTTCGCTGAGGCTATGGGTCTATATCATCACCATCGTGGCAGTCGGACTAGGCGGCTTCCTGGCCTATTACTTCCTGCGAATGTACCCCGCGGCGCTTCAGGCCTTCGACGAGCGTATACTTAAACAGAGGTATATACCGAAGCCTAAGGCTAAGCCAGCAGCCGGTACCCGGAGGCGAAAGAAGGGAAGGTAGTTAGCTGACCGCTGATGGCTGACGGCTGAAAGCTGACAGCTACACCCCCGCCAGTAACGGCTCTTTCTTCTCCTCAACCACGCACTCGGTCAGGGCTTCCTTCAGAACCTCGTCCATATGCCCGACGCTTACGAAGCGAAGCTGCTCCCGCACCTGCTGGGGCACTTCTTCCAGGTCCTTCTCGTTATCATTAGGAAGAATGATGGTCTTCAGCCCTGCCCGGTGGGCCGCCAGCACCTTGTTCTTCAACCCGCCGATGGGCAGCACCTTGCCCCGAAGGGTTATTTCGCCGGTCATACCGACGTCACCCCGTACAGGACGCCGGGTTAGGGCCGAGATAAGAGCTACCGCCATAGTAATGCCGGCCGAAGGTCCGTCCTTGGGAATGGCCCCCGCAGGAACGTGGATATGGACATCGTATTTCTCGTAGAATCGCTCTTCCAGGCCGAGGGCCGCCGCCCTGGATCGGGCGTACGTTACAGCCGCTCTGGCTGACTCTTGCATAACATCGCCCAGCTTGCCCGTAAGTATGGTGTTGCCTCTGCCGGGGACAACCGAGGCCTCCACGAAGAGCACGTCCCCACCGGTCTCCGTCCATGCCAGGCCGGAAGCCAGGCCGACCTCGCCCTCCTCCGCCGCCTTCTCATAGTGGAACTTCTTATGTCCCAGGAACTCGTGAAGGTTTCCCGAGGTAATGACAATCTTCTCTGAAGCGGGTGATGGGGTTTGCCCATCGGTGGCGGGAGCAGACGGGATGGCCTCGGCCACCCGTCGCGCCACTTTGCGGCAGATTGTAGCTAACTCCCGCTCCAGGTTGCGCACACCAGCCTCCCGCGTGTAGCTGCGGACTATCTCGGAAATGGCGCCGTCCTGAATGTCTATCTGCTCCTCGCTAAGGCCATGATGCGCCATCTGGCGAGATACAAGGTAGTTTCGGGCGATGTGGAGTTTCTCGTCCTCGATATAGCCCGGCAGCTCGATGACCTCCATGCGGTCTAGTAGGGCCGGTGGGATGGTATACAGCACGTTCGCGGTAGTGATGAACATGACCTTGGAGAGGTCGAAGGGCACGTCCAGATAATGATCAACGAAAGTAGAGTTCTGCGCCGGGTCCAATACCTCCAAAAGCGCAGCGGATGGGTCGCCCCGGAAATCGGCGCCAAGCTTGTCTATCTCATCCAGCATCAGCACCGGGTTGTTGGACTCAGCCCGGCGTATGCCCTGGATGATCCTCCCAGGCAATGCCCCCACGTAGGTACGGCGATGGCCCCGAATCTCCGCTTCGTCCCTGACCCCACCCAGGGAGAGACGCACGAATTTGCGCCCCAAGGCCCGGGCGATGGATTGGCCAAGGGAGGTTTTGCCCACGCCGGCAGGACCGGCGAAGCAGAGGATAGGCCCCTTCATGTCCGCTTTCAGGCGACGAACGGCCAGGTACTCCAGTATCCGGTCCTTTACCTTATCCAGGTCATAGTGGTCCTGGTTCAGCACGTCTCGCGCCCCAGCCACATCCAGATGGTCCTCGGTGCTCTTATTCCAGGGCAGGCTAACGATCCAGTCCAGGTAAGTGCGGGAAACCATGTACTCTGCCGCCGCTGGGGACATCTTGGCCAGCCGGTCCAGCTCACGGCCGGCTTCTTTGGCCACTTCCTGGGGCAGTTCAGCATCCTTTATCTTCTGGCGCAACTCGTTTAGCTCAACCGTCCGCTCGTCCTCTTCCCCCAGCTCCTTCTGGATAGCCTTAAGCTGCTCCCGCAGGAAGTATTCTCGCTGGGATTTATCCATCTCACCCCGAATCTGGGACTGGATCTTACTGCCCAACTCCAGAATTTCCAGCTCCCGGTTCACGAAAGAGGTCAGCGTACGCAGCCGAGACTCCACGTCCAGAGTCTCCAGGATCTCCTGCTTCTCCGGCAACTGAAGGTTAAGGTTGGAAGCGATAAAATCGGCCAGCTTGCCCGGCTCAGGTATATTCATCGAGGCTACAGCCAACTCATCAGGAAGATTGGGCGCCTGAGCCACGACCTTTTGAAAAAGCGACAGCAGATTCCGAGTCAGGGCCTCGATCTCTATAGAGGGCTTGAGGACGTCCTGGAGGACTTCAACCCTGGCTCTGAGATATGGCTCGGTCTGGGTCACCTGGGTCAGGCGGACCCTGGCAATGCCCTGGAGGAGCACCTGCACCATGCCCTCGGGCATTCGGATCATGCGGGCTATCTGGACGGCCGTGCCTACCGGGTAGAGGTCCTCAGGCTTGGGGTGCTCCTGGTCCGAGCGCAGGGCGAAGAAGCCTACCAGCCTGTCACCGACCACCGCCTCGTTTATCAGTTGCACCAGCCTCTCCTGCCCCACGATCATGGGCACGATCATATAGGGGAATATAAGGCTGTCTTTACCGGGGAGCACGGGTAACTCGTCAGGGACCCGAATCTCTTCGATGGGTCGGACCTCTTTGTTTGAATCATCCATATCAATCGCTCCGGACGTATTTGTGGCGAAGGGCCCAGA
Source organism: Dehalococcoidia bacterium (assembly GCA_030691805.1). Classification (GTDB taxonomy): domain Bacteria; phylum Chloroflexota; class Dehalococcoidia; order JAUYDP01; family JAUYDP01; genus JAUYDP01. The sequence continues at coordinate 2,981 of JAUYDP010000452.1, forward strand.
CGGTCTTGATCTCGACGCTCTTGGGCGTCCGCTCGTTGACCTTGGGGAGAACAATCTCCAGCAGGCCGTCGTTATAGGAGGCGGAGGCGCGTTCAGGGTCCACGGGAACTGGCAGCTCGATCACTCGCTCGAACCATCCGAAGGTGATCTCCGCCATATGGTACTTCTCTCGGGCGCCCCGGCGGTTGTCCTGACGCTCGCCTCGGATAGTCAGGCTGTTGCGGTTCGTGCTGATCTCCAGGGAATCCTTGTCCATGCCCGCAGTCTCCAGCACGACGATAAGCTCGTCGGCCGTCGTGTAGATATCCATCGCCGGCTGCCAGGCGCTGGGGGAGTAGAAGCAAACGGGACGCTTGGCGCCGGCGAAATGGTCCAGATAGCGGTCCATCTGCCTCTGCATGTCTTCCAATTGATCGAATGGGTTACGTCGGAAAATTGCCATCGTCAGCCCCTCCCTATAGCGCCAGTCTTTCCCCAATTATACACTAGCTGTCAGCGGTCAGCTATCGGTTTTCAGCTATCAGTTTTCAGGTTTCAGTTTTCAGCGGTCAGCTTTCGGCGGCCAGTGGGCAGGGTTCGGGAGAGCGGCTCAGCTACGGAACCAGCGTAGAGTCACCGACGGCTGCATCACAGGCGTCCCCGCCTGTGCCACTGCCACGAGCCACGGTGTTCATGCCTCGGTGGCGCGTCGACAGGGGGATGGGGAACTGGTGTGGAAACAATTTACGTAACTACTCAGCCACTAAGACACCAAGGCACAAAGAAAGTTATGGAATATAAGCCTCTTTCAGAGCGTGATTTCGTGTCTTTGTGACTTTGTGGCTGCGTAGTTACGAATTATCTTTGACGAAGGATTGCGCCTTGACGTGTTGGTTAGCGACCTTGTTATCTGTGAACTCAAATCAGTTGATTATGTAAATCCTGTTTGGGAGGCTCAACTCCTCAGTCATCTGAAACTGACGGGTACACGACTTGGCTTTCTGATTAATTTCAACGTGCCGGTGATAAAAAAGGG
>JAUYDP010000456.1 GCA_030691805.1 Dehalococcoidia bacterium
AGGCCGATCCAGCCGGGTGTCTTGACCCCGTCACCTACGTTGTACAGGTTCTCTATGGGGGTCTTCAGCGGCAGATCGAAGCCCGGCCAGGAGTGGTAGACCGGCCAGTCCTTGTAGAAGGTCCCGGCCATTAGCACCTCAGCGTGGCTATCGAAGTGGGGGAAGAGATCACGAAGGTCCTGGATATTGAGCCGCACCTCCTCGTCCAGGTCCACGGGACGCAGGGAGTCGCCGAAAGCGCTGAAGGAGACCATCAGGTGCCTCCCCCGCGGGGCCAGCTCCGGGCAGAGTATGGTGGGCGTCAGGATGTAGCAGGACCGGCGGGTGCCGACGGGCATCAACACACCCTGGTGCTCCATGAGCGGTCGGTCGCTGGAGACGTAGACCACTACCGAGGGGGCGGGCCGCAGTTGCTCGTCCATTAGCCGCAGATAGGCGCGGTCAAAGTTGTCCCTCCCGGCCAGTTGCACCGTTTTCTTGGGACCGGCATTGCTGACCACGGCGCGGGCGGCTATCTCCACTACGTCGCCGGCTTTTTCGACGGTTACGCCCCGGACCACGCCATCCTCCACTTGAATTCGCTGCACCCTGGCCTTGGTCCAGACGTCTCCGCCCTTGTCCTTGATTCCCTTGGCCAGGCTGTCCATGAGCACCGATGGACCGCCGGGAACGAAGCCATGGACGATCTTACCGCCCATGGCCTTGATGAAGCGGATAAAGGTCCAGGCGGTGGCCTCATGGGCATTGATGGCGAAGATAGCGGCGCAGAAGACCTGGAAGAAACCGTGGATATCCGGATCGCTGGTGTACTGAGCGACCCAGTCCTTCAGGGAGATGCTCTTGGACGGCTCTTCCCACTGCAAACCTCGCTTGATGGCCGCCATCACCTTATCACCCTCGCCGGGCTTTCCCACAAAGGAGAGCATGCGGCGCAGCCCGCCCCCGCCTGGGGGAAGCTCGAACTCCCTCTCGCCGATGCGGTACATGATGTCTGGGTTGGGGACCCGTACATCGAAGGGGACCCCGAGGATGTGGAAGGACTCTTCCAGGGCGCCGCCGCACTCCAGGGCCTCTGCCCCGGTGCTCAACTTGAACCCCTTGTACTCCTGCGTAGCGAAGCGTCCGCCAACGATGGGCATCTTCTCCAGCACCAGGACCTTGTATCCGGCGGCGGTCAGGCGGGAGGCTGCTCCCATGCCCCCTACACCCGAGCCTATTACCACCACGTCGTAGGATGTAGTCATTTGTTGATTTCCCCCTTTGCGATTGAGCGACCGTCGGCGATTATATCCCCGTATACGGCGCGCTGTCAAACCGTCGGCCTTCGGTAACATTCTCATTTGATTTGACACGACCGATGCAAGAAGCGTTTTGAAAAAATGGCCGTTTTCGTTGGGTAGCTCGTAGGGGCGGGTTTCAAACCCGCCCCTACAGACCCGCCAGAGGGGCTATCTTGCCCCCCCTATCCGATGATTCAACACTTTTGCAAATACGCTTGACAGCCTTAGAAGCGCTGTGCTATACAAATGCCAACGTCTTTGCCCGGTCTAATTTTTCTGGGAGCTTTATGCGACGTAGTGCGTCCAAAACCCGGATTCTCATGCCTTCGTCCAAATACCCCTCCTCTTGCTGCGGACTGACAGCGTCTGGTCTTCTCTGAAAACACTTGGAACGGCGTAAGGATAGCCCCTGAAATAAAGCGGCGGACCTGTAGGGGCGGGTTTCAAACCCGCCCCTACAGAGGCGCCTTCTTTGAATCCGGTTGCGTCGTGTTGGGCTGTGCTTCTGGCAAAACGGATAATGGTTCATTAACAAAATTAGAGATTAGGAGGAAACATATGACCGATGCGGGTGTGGGCCATCAAGGGCTTGGCAATCTGACCAGCTATAGCAAATGGGTGGAGGAAGAAGGCCTGCCGGTGGTTCGAGGCTTCTTCATTGCCGACCTGAACCAGATAGAGCTGGCTCCGTGGAAGCGCAAGGGCAGCTCGGGGGCTTTCATTAACCTGGAAGGGGCAGGAGGGACCAACTACGCTTACGTGGTGGAGATACCTCCCGGCGGGAACCTCAAGCCAGAGAAGTACCTCTTCGAGGAGATGGTCTTTGTCCTGAGCGGCCGTGGGGCAACCGCCATATGGAACGAAGGCGGCACCAAGCAGACCTTCGAATGGCAGACGGGAAGCCTCTTTGCTCCTCCCTTGAATTGCTGGCGGCAACACTTCAACGGCCAAGGCGACCAGCCAGTGCGCTTGCTGGCCGTCACCAGCGCCCCCACCGTGATTGACCTTTTCCATAATATGGACTTCGTTTTCAAGAATCCGTTCGTTTTTTCTGACCGTTTTAGCAGCGAGGAAGGCTATTTCTCTGGTGAAGGAAAGGTGCACCGGGCGCGTATCTGGGAGAGCAACTTCATCCCGGACGTGGCGGGCTTCAAGCTGCTGGACAAATCCTGGCGGGGGGCAGGCGGCAAGGGAATAATGTTTGAGCTGTCAAACAACACCATGGCGGCCCATATCTCCGAGTTCCCGGTAGGCACCTATAAGAATGGGCACCGCCATGGGCCGGGAGCGCACGTGATAATCATCAGCGGGGAAGGCTATTCTCTGGTCTGGAAGGGCGACGAGCCAAAGGAGAGGGTAGACTGGCGAGCCGGCAGCATGTTCGTGCCCAAGGATATGCAATTCCATCAGCACTTCAACGTGGGCAGCGAGCCGGCGCGCTATCTGGCGCTGCGTTGGGGGAGCGAGAAGTACCTGATGGGCGGCATTATCCCCCGAGCCGACAGAGAGAAAAGCACCGCGGAGGGCGGCCACCAGATAGCTTATGCTGACGAGGACCCCATGATAAGGCGTATGTTCGAAGCCGAGCTTGCTAAGAGGGGAGCGGAGTCTAAGATGGCGCCATTCTTCGAGAAGAAATAGTCTGCTATTAAGGGGGATAGCTTTTGCCCATCTCGCCCTTGCAATTACCCACTTTGCACAGGGGTTGATAATTCGCTTCATTGGTACTAGTACCATGTAACATGTTATAGTTCGCATATTATGGTATAATCATGGCAAATCCGAAAGGAGGGCTTGCCATGAAGCCACGTTACCGTGTGACATTGACGGTAGAGGAATGTCGGAAGCTCGAAGCCCTGACAAAGACGGCCAAAACCAATGCCAAACGATTCCTTTACGCACGCTCTCTACTCCTGTGTGACGCGGGCCCGCAGGGGCCTGCCTGGACTGTGGCGGACACAGCCGAGGCCATGGGAGTAACGCCTCGCACCATAGAACACCTGAAGAAACGCTTCGTGGAAGAGGGGCTTGATACCGCCTTGGAGCGCAGACAACCGGAAAAGCCACCGCGCCCAGTTACTTTTGATGGGGGTTTTGAGGCGAGGCTGATCGCACTGGCCTGTTCGGGAGCGCCGGAGGGTCGGCGGCGCTGGACCGTACGACTGCTGGCGGAGAAAGCAGTCGAACTGACCCTGTCCCCCAGCGTGTCACATATGACCGTGCAACGCATACTAAAAAAAACGAACTTAAACCTCATCTCCGGAAGTACTGGAAAATCCCGCCGAAGGAGAACGCCGCGTTCGTAGCCAATATGGAAGACGTCCTTGCCGTCTACGAGTTGCCGTACGATATCGACTATCCGGTGGTCTGTATGGATGAAAGCTGCAAACAACTTATCGGAGAAGTGCATGAAGCGATAGCTTGCGCGCCAGGAAGGCCGGCACGGGTGGACCATGAATACGTCCGCAATGGCGTTGCCGAGATCTTTCTCGAAGTAGAACCATTGACCGGCAAACGCCATGTGGCAGCCACCGAACATAGAACGGGAAAAGACTGGGCGAGGTGGATCAAAGGCACGCTCGACGAACGCTACCCAAACGCCGTCCGCGTACGCCTGGTCATGGATAACCTGAACACGCACTGCCTGGCATCCCTCTACGAGACGTTTGCTCCTCAAGAGGCCCGGCGATTGGCAGAGCGCCTCGAAATCCATTACACGCCCAAGCATGGTAGTTGGCTTAACATGGCGGAGATCGAGCTTAGCGCCCTTAACGGGCAGTGCCTGGACCGGCGAATTCCCGATCTGCAAACGTTGCAAAGCCACATCGCTGCCTGGGAAGGCGCCCGGAACAATCGGCAGCCCAAGATTCATTGGCACTTCTACACCACCGATGCACGCATAAAACTGAAGCGTCTATATCCAAACTTGTGAATGTTACACGGTACTAGGCTGGTTCAAGAAGTACCTCACCTGATCCTCGTAGTTAATCCTGACTCCGATTCTGTCACCCTCGTAGACACTATCGGCTTCCGAGCCGTCGCCGAACTTCCTGTAGGCGCCGGGCCCCGCAGTGTGGCCGTGTCATCGGACGGAGCACTAGCCTGCTTCGTCAACAAAGGCCCAAATAGCGTTTCCGTCGTAGATGCGGCCGCGAGGCGCGTCATAACCGAGGTTGCCGTGGGAGACCGGCCGGTGGCCGTGGCGACTTCACCCAATGGGCGTCTCGTCGCCGTGGCGGAACTTGGCGACGATAGAGCACGCTTCCTCGATGCTGCTAACCTTAGCACGCTTTCGGTCGTTCAAGTGGCTGACCGTCCTTACGGGCTGGACTTTACCCCGGACATCTGATGGCAGAAGCAAGCACAAATCTGGATGCAGGCCCAGGATGGGACGTGTTTTTGCCGTTGGTGGTCAGCAACGCCCCAACTTGTTCCGGGCGCCCCTCTTGTTAAGGGCGTCCAG
>JAUYDP010000002.1 GCA_030691805.1 Dehalococcoidia bacterium
TTCGCTCTGCCCGGCATCGTTGTCTCTATCCCGGCGGGCATGCTGGCGGACCGCTACGGCCAAAAGGCTATCGGCGTGGTATCGCTTGTCCTTATGATCGCCGGGGCGGCCATCTTCGCTTTGAGCGACTCTTTGCCCCTGTTGGGCCTGGGCAGGGCGATATCCGGCGCGGGCGCTATGACCCTTCTGGTGGTAGCCCCTCAGGCGCTGGCCCAGTGGTTTGCAGACCGGGAGATAGGGATCGCCTCAGGGGTGTTCAATAGCGCCGTGCCTTTGGGCGTCATTCTCTCCCTGAACCTACTGTCGGTGCTCGGTGAGGGCCTGGGGTGGCGGGCCAGCATTTGGGCCAGCGCCGCTGTATCCCTGGTGACGCTGGGGATCTTTGTCCTGTTCTTCTCCCCGGCGCCGCGAAGGGGTCAGCCCGCCCCACGCCCTTCCGAAGGTCTCTTTCGCGCTATCAGGCTGGCCGGAACTCCCATCTGGCTCGTGGGAGCGGCCTGGATGTTCTTCAATGCCGCCCTCGTTTCCCTGTTTACCTTCACCCCAGACTTCCTGAGGTCGGCTGGGTCCAGCGCCGCCCAGGCTGGCATGCTCACCAGCGCGGTCATGTGGCCGGCCCTGGTGCTGAGTCCTCTCGTCGGTTATGTCATAGACAAGGTGGGCGGCAAACGAGCCCTCGTCGCCGGCGGGGGCATAGCTTTGTCCGTTCTGCTGTTCTTGGTCCCCGTAGCCGCCGGTTGGATGCTAGCCCTGTTGCTCCTCATCGGTGTAGCCCAAGCCATGGTGCCCGCGCCCATCTTCGCTTTGCCCCCGGAGGTCACCGGCCCGCAACGGCTGGGGCTTGCCTTCGGCATAATCTCCACCTGCCTCAATTTGGGGATCGTGGCCGGGCCCGCCGCTACGGGGCTGGTAAGAGATGTGACCGGGTCCTATCAGGCCAGCTATGCCCTGATGGCTGCGTTCGCCATCCTTATCGCGCTAGCTATGCTCGTCCTGGGCCGGGGCCAGCGAGACCAGCCCATGCTGATCGCCCTGTTTGAATAGGCTGAAAGAGGCAGAAAGATGGGCAGACACCAGAAAAGAGGCGGGGTGATTCTCAGGGGAGGGGGGGCTCGCTGTTTGGGAAGGTGTCCAGGAAGGACTGCACCGCCCTGGCATCCAACAGGTGTCCCGCTTCCCGCTTCAATTCTGCGACGGCCTGCTCGTGGCTCAGATGCTGCCGGTAAAGGTGCTGAGCGGTCATCGTTTCATAGACATCCGCCACCGCAACGATCCTGGCCTGCAGGGGAATACTGTCCCTGGTGAGTCTCTCCGGGTACCCGCTTCCATCGAGTCTCTCATGGTGATACAGGACGCCCGTAGCGAGATGCTGCAATCCGGGTAACCGGGCAACGATCCGCGCCCCTACTGCCGGATGTCTCCGTATCAGCGCCTCCAATTCTGGGGCAGGAGACGGCTGCTGCAAAGTGGCCTCAGGGATAGCAATGTTGCCGATGTCGTGGAGTAGGGCGGCATCCCGGAGGTTAGTGATCTCCGTGTCTGTTAGGCCCATGTTCGTGCCGATGGCCACCGCATATCTTGCCACGCGGTCCGAGTGCCCGTGGAAATGGGGGGCCTTTGCTTCCACTATGGAGACAAAGGCACGGGCTCCCTGAAAAATTCGGCAATCGGCCGGCGAAACATCTTCCCTTGAGGTTAGCTGCGCCTGAAGAGCAACGTCTTTAGCCAGTTCGCCTGGGGTGAGGCCGCTGGCTATGCAGCACCGGTCTCCCCCCTCCTTTTTGGCCCTTCGCAAAGCTGTGTCCGCCTCATCGATGATCTGGTTGCCCGTTATACCATCCAGGAGGAAGCTCGCGATCCCGACGCTCAGCGTTATCCGCGCCTGGGAAACCCCGGGGACGAACGCGGCGGCATTGAGGATGCCCTGGCGCATGCGTTCGGCAACAGCAGTAGCGCCCTGCGCTTCGGTGTTAGGTAGGATCACGGCAAACTCGTCTCCACCATACCGGAAGGCCAAGTCTGTCTCTCGCAATGATTTCCGCATGTGCATGGCGATGCTACGCAAGGCCACATCACCGGCACGGTGGCCGTAGGTGTCGTTAAGGAACTTGAACGAGTCGACATCGCATAGCAACAAGGCGAACTGCTGCGTATACCGGAGGGCGCGGCCGGTCTCCTCCTCGAGCCGTTCCAGGAAATACCGGTGGTTGAAAAAGCCGGTCACTTCGTCGGTAATGGCCTTCATGACCATGCCAGCGTAGGTTATCTCGTTCCGAATGTTAGGCGCAATCCGGTTGCACGCCAGTCTGAGGAATTCCTCGTCCTCGTGCCTGTACCATCCACCATCCAATTCACACTTGAGAGCGAGAACGGCAGCAAGTCCATCGCCGTCATTTACGCCACAAAAGAAGGTTATGCCCGCTTCTCTCAAGCTTTCCCTCTCAGGGGAAGAAACGTCCCCTAGGGCGGCATGCGGGTTGCCCGCGCGCACGTCTAAAACGGCCCCCTTTCCCTCCAGAAGGGCCGCCAGAGGGCTGTGGACGCTGAGCTTGAGGTCCAAGAGAGCCGACCAATCATGCCCCGCAGCATGTTTGGCCTCATAATACCCGGTATCGTCATTGCGCAGCAGCAACGCAATCTTCTCGGCATGGGTGGCCCCAGCGATCATGTCCAGAGCTTGGACCACGCCTTTGCCCCAACCAGCAAGGGAGCCATCTACATTGCTTAGCTTACTGAGGGTCTGCTTATATCTATAAGTATGGGGAAACAAGAATCTGGTCAAATGGACGGTGAGCGATGTTCTGAGCGGAGCGCTAACAGCCGCGCCAAAAACGGCCGTACCAAGGGCAGCCAGAAGGAGAGACACATCGCCGGGAAGCTTCAGCCCTTCGCGGACAAAAACAAAAGCGGCCGCGAAGCAGAGGGCGAGTATCAGAGCCATAGCAGAGAGAGACACCAGCCGTGGCATCTGGCGCGGTGTCTCCAACAGGTGTCCGCTGACCACAGCGTAGGAAAGGAGGACTGCGAAGAGAAAGTTGGCCGCGATATCGGAGGGGTAAGGTTCAAAT
>JAUYDP010000139.1 GCA_030691805.1 Dehalococcoidia bacterium
TTCAATCTATCCCTTGTGGAGGTTGCCGGGCAGGCCCTGGTAGTAAGCCAGTTTACCCAGCTGGCCAAGACCCGTAGGGGGAGACGTCACAGCTTCGATGACTCCTCTCCACCGGAGGTGGCCGAGGTCCTGGTGGACCGCTTCTGCCAGTTCCTGCGGGATGATGGTATCCCCGTCGAGAGCGGGCTTTTCGGGGCGCATATCGAAGTTGAATTAATTAACGATGGCCCAGTCACTATCATTTTGTACAGCGTAGAATTTACTAATCCAAGGAGGTCTAATGGTCCGCAGCTTCGTCTATCCTAAGGCGGCCGCTCAGCGATACTGGAATGCGCACATGCAGACCATGCCCAGGGAGAAGCTCGACGAGCTACACTTAGCACGCATTCAACGACTCATCAAATTTGCCTACGACAACAGCCCCTTGTACCGCCGCCTTTACGACAAGGTGGGGGTAAAACCCGGGGACGTCAGGACCTGGGATGACTTCTATCACAAGGTCCCTTCTACCGATAAGCCAGACTTCATGAAAGACCAGGAGATAGTCCCTTTCGCCGGGGAAGCCCTCCCGCCAGAGTACCGGCAATACTACTTCCAGACCACCGGAACCACCGGCCAGCCGCTGAAGGAGCATTTCTCGTTCTACGATACGGTCCGCATGGCGGACGCCTTCTGTTACGGTTACTGGGACAACGGCGTGCGTCCTGGTGACAGCTTTTACTTCGCCTTCAACTGGGGCACCTGGATTGGACTTTGGAGCGTTTACTGGGGCTGCCTGCGTATGGGCTGCACCGTCTACTCCGGCGGTGGCCTCTCAACCGAGGAGCGCATCAAAGCTATAATGAACCTTAAACCCAAGATTATTGTCGGCACCCCGACCTATCTGCTGCACATGGTGGACGTGGCGCGATCTATGGGGATTGACCTGCGGGAATCCGGTGTGCGCATACTCTCCGGTGGCGGGGAGCCTGGCTTCAATGTCGCTGCAACCCGCCAGGCCATGTTAACGGGCTGGGGTGCGGAGAAGGCGGTGGACTTCGTGGGCATCGGCGAGCTTAACATCGTTCACCCCGAGTGCGGCGCCAACCCCGGCGGCGTTCACGCTGCTGAGGATGTCTTCCATTCTTACAGCGCGGACCCGGAATCCGGCGAGAAAACGCCCGAAGGGAAGGTAGGGGAAAACGTCATCACTACCTACTCTCACTCCAGTCAGATCTTCATCAAGTACCGGACCCACGATCTGGTAGAGCGGCACGAGCACTTCGATCACGGCTGCGGTTGGACCTGGGCCTATTATCCGGGAACCGTCCTCGGACGTTCTGATTTTATGGTGGTAATCCGGGGGGTGAACATCTATCCAACGGCAGTGGAGAACCTGTTAGGCCAGGTGGAGGGCGCCACCCACTACTACGAGCTTCACATCACCAGGGAAGGCGGCTTTGATCGGATGTTAGTGAAGGTGGAAGCTGCTGAGAGCGTTCCGGCTGCGGAGTACCCGTCGCTATCCGAGCGGGCAGCCAGGATGTACCGCGACATCCTTGGCGTGCGCCTGGAGACCGAGATAGTGGCCCCTCATAGTCTCCCCCGCTACGAGCTCAAGTCCAAGAAGATCTTCGACCACCGTCCGGTGGAGGTCAGGAGACAGTTGGATAGGTAGGAGACAGACTGTGGCAAGGTTCAAGGTTCCCGTAGATATCGAAGAGTTGGAAGAGGGAGGCTACCTGGCAACATGCCCTGTTCTAAACGGATGCCACGCTGAAGGTGAGACCATTGCGGAGGCTATAGAGAATATTCAAGAGGCTGCCAGACTGGTCATCGAGTTCAGGCAGGAGCAGGGGTTGGAGCTTCCGAAGGGTGTAGCTCCGAAATATGAGGACTGTAGAATTGTCTGGGTGCCGCCCCGATGCCGTAGCGGCGGACGTCCCTGTCCGCCAGGGGTGGGGCGGGGGCGCCCCTTCCAGCCGCTACGCCCGCTTACTTGTTCGAACCTCACCGGTCGGCTGACCCGAGCAACGGAAGGAGGGCGCAATGGAGCAGTGGGAATACAGTTCGCATATTGTTAACTACCGCGAATGCACAATTGACGGACAGAGGAAGGCTATGGATCCTGGGCTCGATGAATTGGGAAAGCAGGGGTGGGAATTGGTGGCAGCCGTTGATACCGGCAACAGCTACGAGTACCGGCTGTTCTTCAAGCGCCGGCTTGCCGGGTAGGCCGCGCGAGGCAGGGGTGACGGGTCATCCGACTGAAGTCGGCGCTACCGGGGCGGCTAACCTAGCTTCAGATTCAATTGGCAGGTCGGGGGAACGCCGGTCCGTCGCCGTACATTACAATTTTAGCACGCACAACCGGCGCCAGGTGTTCGAGGTTGAGGAATTCCGAGTGCTTATCGAGAAGTTGCTGCTACAGATCGCCGCAGAGAAGGACCTTGAGGTCATCGCTTTGAAGGTCCTGGCGGACCACGTTCACCTGCTAATTCGGAAAGACACGCGGCGGTCTGATGCCGAAGTCATGCAGTCGTTGAAGGGCGTTTCCGCTTGGTATTTTTTCTTGCAATATCCTGACGTGAAGGAGGACTTGGGCAGCCAGAGTCTATGGACCCATGGATATTACAGCCGGTTTGTGTCACGAGGCGATGTGCCACGCGTCGTTCAGTACATCAAGCAGCAGAGGGACAGCCAAGGGACGGACAAGAGATACCATGACGGCTTGACGCTGGAACGACCGCCTTCGAGATAGCAATGGCGCGCACTCGTGGTCTTGAACAGGGCGGGTTGACCCACGTCATCCGACTGAAGTCGGCGCTACGGATGATGTGGGGGCCGTCTCCACTCGGCGTGCCGCTCTTGTCGTTTCCGTGGCAATGGGCGACAGCGCGGTTCGCGGGTTCAGCCCGGATTTGGCCCGACCAGGCGCCGCTCGGCGTGGTTCCGACGTTTATGCCCGTAGTGCCGACTTTAGTCGGATGACCCGCGGTGTCCCGATAGTAGTGCCGACTTTAGTCGGAATACCAGGCGGCATCCCGTGGTAGCGCCGACTTCGGTTGGCTAACTGCGGGTCCGCCAAGTAAAGGAGAAAACAATGACCGAAAAAGAACGCATACAGCTATTGGACAGGATCATGTCCATCAAAAAGCAGATTGAAGAGGTGCGCAACCTGAACGACCTCCCGGCCGTGGACCAGGCCCTGCGTATGGCCGACCTCTATATATTTCTGTCCACGCAACACCTGGGATTCACCGGGGCGATTTTCCCGGCCGAGGAGGCGTGGGTATAATCTAATAAGCGGAATAGACAGGGCTTTCCAGCCCTGTAAAGCCCGGATGAGTACGTTTAGGAGACTGCGATGACATACATTCAAATGCCTCGGCCCATCGCCGGCGGCGCTCCGGCGTCTACCCTACGGTGGTTAGGCCATAGCTCCTTCCTGCTGACAACAGCAAAAGGGACCAAGATCCTGATGGACCCCATCCCCAAGGGTTACGGGTATGATGGACCTCCGCTGGAAGGTGTGGACGCAATTACCATAACCCATGAACACGGAGACCATGTAAACGTTAGCCTCGCAGAGGGGAATCCCTTGGTATTGCGAGGCCTTGCTGGCGGGGACTGGGTCCGGATAGACCAGCAGGTCAAGGAGGTTTTAATCCACAGCGTGGGAACCTACCACGATGGCTCCCAGGGGAACCCGCGAGGCAAGAACGCCGTCTTCGTTTTCGAGGTGGAGGGAACGAAGATCGTCCATCTGGGGGACCTTGGACACGTGTTGTCTAAAGAACAGACTTCTAGCATCGGGCCGGTGGACATAGCCCTGGTTCCTGTGGGAGGTTTCTATACAATTGACGCTTCACAGGCCACCCAGGTGGTGGAACAATTGGGGTCAAAGGTTGTGATACCAATGCACTTCCAGACCGGAAAACTGCGCCCGGACTGGCCGGGTGGAGGAGTAGACGATTTCCTGGCTGGCAAGAGAGTGGAGCGGCTCGGATCTTCGACTTACGCTTTCACCCGGGAGACGTTGCCCAACGAGACCACCGTGGTGGTGTTGATTTCGGAATAGCCAGATAGCGTGTCGACTAAGTTTTGACGGCCGGGTAGGGGCGCACAGTTGTGCGCCCCTACTAGTAGCCCGAGGTCCTCTTCCGCTCCTCATAGCGCCCCTGCCCCTGCTCGAAACGGCGCCGCTCGTCATCAGTTTGGAGTATGAGCGTTGGGACCTGCTTGGGCCGGCCAGCTTGGTCCAGGCAGACCATGACGAAGTAGGCCGTCAGGGCCTGGACCTGGCGCCCCGTCAGAAGGTCCTCGGCGATTACCATCAGTTCAACCTCCATCGTGTGTTGGCTAACAAAAGTAAGCCTTCCGGAGATGGTCACCAGGTTTCCAATGTAGATAGGCTCGAAGAAATTTATGTTCTCCACCCGGGCTGTTACCACGTAGGAGCGGGTGTGGCGCGCCGCCACCACGCCCGCGGCGTTGTCCATCATCATCATGATTTCTCCGCCGTGGACGTTGCCGGCCGCGTTGGCCTGGCTGGATAGCATCACCTGGGCCATAGACACGGCAGACTGGGCGATAGTTCTGCCTTCCAGGTTTGGTTTAGGCGAATCCCTCACGGATAAAGCTGGTTACCGCTATCGTCCTCCAGGATAACGGCCTCGACCGGACAGGACTCGGCGGCCTCCCATAGGGTAGCCTCGCTAACGGAGTTTGCATCCTGGACGGTGGCGAAATGGGAATCATCTAACTTGAACGCCGTGGGCGCTACCGCTACACAGTTGGATGCCCCGATGCAGACGTCCTTATCTACTCGTACTTTCAATTGGACC
>JAUYDP010000196.1 GCA_030691805.1 Dehalococcoidia bacterium
ATCGGCGTTGAGGTAGTGGCCCCCAAGGCCCTACCTCGTTACGAGCTAAAGACCAAGCGGATATTCGACCATCGTCCAAAATAACAGTGAAATGGGGGGTTCGGGGGGTGTCCCCCCCCAAATATTTTAAGGGGTGGGGCGGGGATGCTCTGCATTCCTAGCCCGTAGAAAAGCGATAAAGATGGACCACGCCGACTTAATTAAAAGGCTTTCCCACCTGGAAAGAGAAATAAAGGAACTACGAGATTCCACCGATAGCCCGGCCATCGAAAACTGCATGCAGGAGATGTGGGTCTTCCTCTTCCTGGCCAAGCAGTATGCCGGCATTTGGGACTCCATCTGCCCCGAGGAACTAGCCTGAAGGAGGCTTTATGACCATAAGAGTCCTGGAAAACACCTGTGTAGGCTGTGGGGAGTGCGTGCCAGTGTGCCCTACAGAAGCCCTCTCCGTCTGGACCCTGGCCAGTTGCGAAGAGAGCCTCTGCACCGATTGCCTGGAGTGCGTTCCCTATTGCCCGGTAGACGCTTTGGCGGAGTGACGAAATGGCTCAAACAAACTATGACGTAGTCATCATCGGCGCCGGCATCAGTGGACTGTGCGCCGCCGCCCGTCTCGTCCACGGCGGGTACAAAGTCCTGGTATTGGAGCGCTTCCGCCAGCTCGGGGGACGTTTCTCTACGGTGGACTACAAGGGCTTCAAGCTCAGCACCGGCGCCAACGATGTCGAGTGCAACTGCTCCCTGGAGGAGACCTTCCACCTGGTCGAGGCGGAGTTCAACGTGCGCCATCCGGAACCAGACCTGGCCTACCGGATAGACGGTGTGGACCACGTGCTACCCCGACAGGGCGGCCTGCGCAAGCTCATCTCACTGGGCGTTCGCAACGAGGAAGAAGAGGAGAGAGTCAGGCTGGCCTTTCGCCGTGCTTTGAGCTGGGAGGAGCCTTCGCCCACCATCACCCTGCGCGACTGGGTGGCTCAATACAGCGACAGCCAGAAGTTGCAGCAAATCTTCCAGGGTTTCGCCGCCCTGGTGCTGGCCATTAACTCCTACGAGGTTAAGGCCCGCACGTTCATCCGCTTCCTTAAAGCTATGGGCGGAAGGGTTGTCCACGGTTACGCGGTTGACGGAAATATTACGCTGGTCAACGCTCTGGGGGCCGCCATCGAGCGCTTGGGCGGACAGATCCAGACCGAGACCGAGGTCAAGCGCATCCTGGTTAGCGATGATGGGGTAGTCCAGGGGGTTAGCTTCCAGCAACCTGGCCGGGAGGGTGAGGTGCGGGCCAAAGCCGTGCTCAGCAGCGTGGGGCCAAGGGGTACTATCCGGCTGGCCGGTGAGGCTAATTTTGAGAAAGGCTACCTCAAAGAGGTGGAGATGAACATGCGCCCGGCGCCGGTCATCACCATCTATGCCGCCGCGGACCGGCCGCTGATAACCCATCCCGGCGTCATCGTGCTAACCAACAACACCCGGCGGGTCTGTTCCATCCGCAGTCAGACGCTGACCTGCCCGGAGCTTGCTCCCCCTGGGAAGCACCTCATCGAGTCCTTCAGCGCCCTGGGAGATTCCTTAGGGCCGGTGGACTTCGAACAAGAGGTAGCATTGAGCATCATGGACCTCAAGGAGCACATACCCGGATTCGACCGCCACGCTGAGATCCTACAGGTTATGTACCATCGCGGGGAATGGCCGGCGTTCCACGCCTGGCCGGGGTGGACCATCGCGCCCCGCACCCCCATCGAGATGCTTTGGAACATCGGCGATGGGGTCAACCCGGAGGGCTGGCCCGGCCTGGAAAGCAGCGGCGAAGGCTCCAAGAGGGTGGCCGAAGACGTGATGAACCGCATAAGGCCCAGCACTTAAGCAAGCCGTATATAAACTGTTAGGCTTCAGATTGGGGTAAGAAAGAACCAAGGAGGGAATTGTATATGGCGCATCCCGTCGGTGGAAGGGGAAGTGCCTTCCCTGTAAGGCATACTTTTAATCAAACCTATGACCATGTTGGACCAAGAGGGGTAGAGTTTAGATCAACGACAGGAGAACTAATTTCCGCAACAATAGGCATGGCGCAAGACAATAGAACGAGGACAATAGTCTTCCACGGTGAAATAACTCGAGTCGGTAACGTGTGCGAGGCATGTTGGGGACATCGAACTAACTGCAGTGGAACTCGTATCGGACAATGTTCAGAGCCTTTGGATCAATCCTTCTGAAAAACTAATGTAACACGAAGGATGTTTGGCGGGGATACCAAAGCCTAACAACAGGTTCAACCGGACTCGCGACACAAGCGGCGCTAGCCGGCTAAGCTGAGCGATGGGTGGAAACGTCAGAGTGGCACCTACCTGCCACCAGAGGATAAACCGGATTTCACTAGAGCAACTCCACGAAAGGGGAGGGAGAATGGCAACCAATCAAGTCACAGTAAAGCCTGACAATAAATGCTGGGAGGCCTTCCAGAAGATGCCCCCCTGTCAGGAAGCCTGCCCGATACACATGGATGTTTCGGGTTACGTCCTGGCCATCGCTCAGGGTCGTTATCAGGATGCCCTGGCGATAATGCGGGAGACTAATCCCTTGACGGCAGCCTGCGGGCGTGTCTGCCACCATCCGTGCGAGGACGTCTGCATTAGGGGCAAACTTGACGAGCCCATCGCCATCGAATGGCTCAAACGCTTCCCCGGCGATCACCTGGGGCAAAAGGAAGCGGGGAAGTCTAATGCGGCAGCCCGTAGTCGGCAGGAGCAGGTAGCAGTTATCGGCTCCGGCCCCGCCGGACTCACCGCTGCCCACGACCTGGCCAAACTGGGCTATGGGGTAACCATCTTCGAGGCGCTACCCGTAGCCGGAGGCATGCTGGCCTTCGGGGTGCCGGAATTCGCCCTGGATCGCAAGGCCCTGACATCGGACATCGAATATGTTAAAGGCCTTGGAGTGGAGATTAAGGTCAACCATCCCATAGGAACTACTCTGACCCTGAACGACCTGAGACAAATGGGATATAAGGCCATCCTGGTCGCCGTGGGCGCCCAGCAGGCTCTATCCCTGAAGATGCCCGGCGTTGAGCTCAACGGGGTTTACCACGGCCTGCCCTTCATCAAGGACGCCTGTTTGGGCAAGGCCCCAAGCCTGACAGGAAAGGTTGTCATCATCGGTGGTGGAAACGTCGCCATAGACGCCGCCCGGGCTGCCCTTCGTCAGGGCGCTTCGGAGGTACACGTCACCTGCCTCGAATCCAGGAAAGACATGCCCGCTTTCTGGTGGGAGATCGAGAAGGCTGTGCAGGAAGGCATCAAGCTGCACCCGTCCAGGGCGCCCAAGCAGATTACCGGTAAAGGCGGCAAGGTCACAGGACTGGACCTGGTGGAGTGCAAAGACCTCTGCACGGACTACGAAGGGCGCATTCAACCGGTGCTCAATGAAACAGTCCAAGAAAGTCTGGCGGCAGACGCAGTGATCATAGCCATTGGCCAGACCGTGGACAAGTCTTTGCAGGCTGCCGATAGCAAGCTGAAGCTGGGCAATCGCGGCGAGCTAGCCTGCGACCCTGATACCCTGGCCAGCAACCTGGATGGGGTCTTCGTAGCCGGGGACGCTAACATAATACGGGGCACCGTAACCGGGTCCATGGCTGCCGGGCGAAAAGCGGCCGTGAATATTGACCGCTACCTGCGGGGCCAGCCCCTCAAGGTCATGGAGGCCGAGGGGCCCGCCATGGAGATAGTGGATGCCAGGCTCCCCAGGTTCGTTGAAGCTAGAAAGCGAATCAATATGCCCACACTGGCAGCCAGGGATAGGATCAAGTCCTCCCAGGAAGTGGACCTTGGCTACCAGGAGAAAGATGCCGTAGCGGAGGCCAGGCGCTGCCTGACCTGCGACGTTTGCGGTAATTGCATGTTCGACCGGGCGCAGGTCTGCTTCGAGACCGGTAGCCGCCTGCTGTAGAGGAGGAAACAGACATGACTGTAATGGTCAAGGAGAATGTTTGCGTCGGTTGTGGGCGATGCGTGTCTTTCTGCCCCCGAGGCGCGCTTAGCGTATGGGGTATACTGTCCGTTGACGTCCAATGTTGCACCGATTGTTTTGGAGGGATGCATTATATCGAAGAGAACGTCCCTCTCGCTGATCGGAAGGCAACCATGGACCAGCAAAAGAGCTGGTGGACACGAAACTGTATTCCTAACTGTCCGGTTTACGCCATAGAGGTCCGGCCGGACTAGAGCCACGCCGCTATGGCGCCGAGGGGATAACAGGCCGACACAGCGGTCGGCCGCTACGGATAACGGCGTAGCGGCGGACGGCCCTGTCCGCCACGGGGCGCCGGGAAGCGCGGATATGGACCGTTATGAGGCTTCCTGCCCCTCTAGTATTCGACCCGATCCGGGGATTCCTAACATCCCGGCCTAACCTGCTTTAATAATAAAGGTGGACGGTCCTAATGGTATGCCAGCCTCTTAATAGCCTACCAGCAGCCCTGCGACGCTGGTGGAGCAAG
>JAUYDP010000252.1 GCA_030691805.1 Dehalococcoidia bacterium
CGGCGACGAGGTCATTGGGGGAACCATCAACAAGACCGGGGCTTTCAAGTTCCGGGCCACCAGGGTGGGCAAGGACACCGGCCTGGCCCAGATAATCAAGCTGGTGGAGGAGGCCCAGACTACCAAGGCGCCCATCCAGAAGATCGCCGACAAGGTGGCCGGTAGCTTCATCCTGGGGGTGCACGCCCTGGCTTTGACCGTCTTCCTGTTCTGGTTCTTCCTGGGCTTTGGCCTCTGGTTCAGCCCCACCAGCCAGCTCTTGCTGACCCCTTACTTGCTCTCCGGCATGGGGGTCTTCGGCTTCGCCCTCCTGGTGTCAGTGACGGTGCTGATCATATCCTGCCCGTGCGCCGTGGGCCTAGCTACCCCCAGCGCCATCATGGCCGGATCGGGGAAGGGCGCAGAGCACGGCATCCTCTTCAAGGGGGCCGACGCCATGGAGGCTAGCTCCAAGCTCCAGGTAGTCATCTTCGACAAGACGGGCACCCTGACCAAGGGAGAGCCTTCGGTGACGGATGTGGTAGCGGTTGACGGCAACCAGGAGGAAGTGCTGCGGCTGGCCGCCGTGGCGGAGAAGAACTCGGAACACCCGCTGGGAGAGGCCATCATTAAGGGGGCCAGGGCCAGGAGCCTGGAGCTCCAGGACCCGGAGACCTTCCAGGCCATCCCGGGCCACGGGGTAGAGGTATCCCTTAATGGGCGGCACATCCTGTTGGGCAATCGCCGGCTCATGGCCGAGCGCAAGGTAGGTATAGACTCCCTCATGCCCGAGGCCGAGCGCCTGGAGTACCAGGGAAAGACAGCTATGTTTGTGGCCGTGAACGGCAAGGCCGCTGGGATAGTTGCCGTGGCTGACACCCTCAAGGAGACCTCGGCGCAGGCGGTCCAGGAGTTGCACCGGATGGGCATCCAGGTGGCCATGATCACCGGTGATAACCAGCGGACTGCGCAGGCCATCGCCCGGCAGGTAGGCATAGACCGGGTCCTGGCGGAGGTCCTGCCGGAGGACAAGGCCAGGGAGGTCAAGAAACTCCAGGATGAGGGGAAGCAGGTAGCCATGGTGGGAGATGGCATCAACGACGCCCCGGCCCTGGCCCAATCCAACGTGGGGATCGCCCTCGGCTCCGGCACCGACGTAGCCAAGGAGACGGGCCATGTGATCCTGATCAAGGATGACCTGATGGACGTAGTAGCTGCCATACAGGTAGCCAAGGCCACCATGCGCCTGGTGAAGCAGAACCTGTGGTGGGCCTTTGGCTACAACACCGCGTCCATCCCTCTGGCGGCTGGGGTGATCTACCCCTTCTTTGCCCAGTTGGTAAGCCCTGAGCTGGCCGCTCTCCTCATGGCCACCAGTTCCCTGTCCGTGACCATGAACACTCTTCGCATGAACGGATATGTCCCGCCCATCCGGAAGCAGAGCCCGGCGGCCCCATCCGGGGCGGCCAAGGCGGCCCTGGCGGCTAGCCGATAGACTGTAATGGGAGGCGAGTGATGAATAAAAGCAACGCAGGTTTCCTGAGCACGCTCATCTATACCAGTATTTCCCTTCTGACGTCCGGCCTGTTCCTGGCCGTCACCCTTGCAGGGGAGTACACCTGGGTGGCTCGACTTGGAGGTGCGGGATGGGTCTTTCTCCTTTCCATGATCGTCCTGATGCCCATTGTCACGCCGATGATGAAGAAGCGGCTGAAAGCTTGATCTCAGGCATCTTTTGAACATCAGGGCGGGGACGGCGAAAGGATTTTTCTAAAGCCAGGCGATTCGGGTCGCTACTTTGGAGAGGAGGCATAGAGTCGTATGGATTACGATTATGGGCTATGGCCGGTGGTAGCCATCAATGTGGGAATCTTCATTGCCTTCGCGTTTGGCGTTCTGAGGCCGAAGGCAAGGCGAGAATGGCACTCCCTTGGAGTCCTTTCGGCCTTCGTGGTGGCCCTCTTCACCGAGATGTACGGCTTCCCCTTGACCATCTATTTGGTCTCGGCGTTCCTGGGTCGCTTACCCGCGGACCAGCCCTTCTCTCACCTCAGTGGCAATCTGTGGGCAAGCCTGTTCTTGACCCCGGCGTGGGGAGCAGTATTCATGTTGGTGGGTGGCATGCTCATTGGTGGGGGTGCTTTGCTGGTGTCATCCGCCTGGCGACGCATCCATTCCGCGCATGGTGTTCTAGTGACCCTGGGACCCTATGCTGTGATGCGACATCCACAGTACGCCGGACTGATGCTTGCTATCCTTGGCGCCCTTGTCCAATGGCCGACCGTGATCACGCTGGCCATGGCGCCTGTGCTGGTAGCCATCTACTGGCGCCTGGCCAGGCAGGAGGACCGCGAGCTTGAGGAGCGGTTCGGCGAACGGTACCGAGCTTACCGCGAACGAGTGCGAGCCTTTCCGCCCGCCCGCTTGCCCTTCTCGAACCGCCAACCACGGGGCTATCTTGGGGAGGTTCGCAAGGGATAAGAATATGATCCATCCGCCGTTTCTCCGTCCCGCCTGGCGCGTGCCATCAAGGATCTCAGGTGCACAGCGAGCGAACCGATGGGCCATGGTGACTGCGCTTGAGACCGATGTTGGGCCGAGCTGCCAAACCTTTGAGCCGGAGCCGAAAATGCGCACCTTTGGGGGAAAGCCACATTCTCTAATGTGCCTTTCACTATCATCTCAGCGCCCTCTAAGGTTGCAGTCCAATAATAGTATTAGGGCCAGTCGTTGTAGAGGGCATCGTCCGCAAAGAGCGATGCGCCCGAAAATACAGGCTGGCCCGTGAAGAACGGAGGTAAGGATGTTATGAACCGAAGACCCTATGTTCTCTTGATCATACTCGCGCTGGTACTTGCTGTCGGACTAAGCGGTCGTTTGGCAGCCTCGTCCCCCGCCGCCTCGGCGCCCGCGCGGCTGGCTCAGGAACCTGCCGGCTCGCGAGCTGCGAAGGCTCCAGAAGGGGCGACGCCCGGAGGCCTGGCTGCTTCCCTGGAAGAGACGGTCATCAAGGTGAACAGGGAGGCCAGCCCCGGTGTGGTCAATATCACCACCAGCGCGGTGGGCGCCGACGTCTTCCTCCAGGCGGTACCGGAGCAGGCCACCGGATCGGGCTTCGTCATCGACACGCAGGGAAACATCGTGACCAATAACCACGTTGTGGAGAATGCGGAGAAGCTGGAGGTGACCTTCACGGATGGAAGCACCGCTGAAGCGAAGCTGGTAGGCCGGGACCCCAGTAATGACCTGGCAGTCATCAAGGTAGACGTGCCCGCCGGCATACTCCGTCCCTTGAAGCTGGGCGACTCTAACGCCTTGCAGGTGGGCCAATTGGCCATCGCCATCGGCAGCCCGTTTCGCTTGCAGGGGACCGTAACCATAGGCGTTGTGAGCTCCCTGGGGCGGGACCTGCGGGCGGGCAACGGCCGCATCATCGGAGGCATCATCCAGACCGACGCCGCTATCAACCCCGGCAACTCGGGTGGCCCCCTCTTGAACTCGTCTGGTGAGGTCATCGGGGTCAACAGCGCCATCTTCAGCCCCAGCGGGGGCAACGTGGGTATCGGCTTCGCTATTCCGGTCAATACTGTTAAGCGCTGGGTTCCTGAGCTTATCGCCAAGGGCAAGGCCAGCCACCCGTACCTCGGCATCACCGGCCAGAGCATAACCCCGGCCCTGGCCAAAGCCTTGAACCTGTCTGTCCAGGAGGGCGTCCTGGTGGCCCAAGTCGCTACCGGCACGCCCGCTGCCCGTGCCGGGCTTCAGGGTGGCGATAGCCAGACGCGTGTGGGAAACGTGCGGGTCATAGTTGGTGGAGACATCATCACCGCCATAGACGGGAATAAGCTGAAGAAGATAGAGGACCTCACCTATTACCTGGATGCCAAGACGAAGGTAGGTGACCAGGTCAACCTCACGGTGGTCCGCGACAACAAGACTTTGACGGTCAAAGCCACTCTGGCAGAGAGGCCGCCGGAGAGTTGATCCAAACCCAGGTTTGTTCTGAAGAGTACAGAAGGATTAACCGAGACAAGCCATGGTGCCGACTGTTGCCTATTGTCCGCGCCAGACACACTGCGGTTGGCCTCTCATTATGGGGCTGTGACAATGGTGAAAGGGAACATTCCGATGCTCTTGCAGTTGGTAGCTAGGAGTTTATGGCCATGTCTATCTGTGCTGAATGCAGGAAGCAACCCGCCAAGTACTACATGATACATCCTGCGTCTGGCCAGCCCGTGCTCGTCTGTCCAAGCTGCGAAGAACTTCTAGCGGCGAGGATCGCAGCTAAGCAGGCCAGGACACCTAACGGGAGTGATACCGCTGGACAACGTGCCACGGCTGGAGGGAGCAATAAAGCAACTTGACGAGAAAACGCCGCGGCCCTAACTTATATGGCTGCCCTCCTCCAGTCGGTGGGACAACTCTTGTACTTTATCTTCTTTGCCCTGGGCATGGGGCGCAGCAGTGATGAGTAGCTACAGGTGAGCCGCTCTCGTCTCAAAGCTGTGGCCCTGGTCTCCGAGGTTCGCCCTTAATCTGAGGCGTAGGGCCCAGCTTAGAAGCAGGAGGGAGGCAAGCCCAAGGAAAAACTGGGCCGGTTCGAAAAACGTGAGGGCGCCAGAAACGCCAAGCAAAAGGACAACTAGCTTGTTGCAGATCGGGCAGGCCACTGCCAGGTAAGAGAGAGCCCCACCTGAGTCGGCTCTACCCTGACATACAGACGACCTTGGGAACGCAAAAGTCCCCGCAATTAACCCCGATAG
>JAUYDP010000266.1 GCA_030691805.1 Dehalococcoidia bacterium
TGAGCATAAAGTCGTTTTGATGAGCGCTACGCCTCAGAACCTGGGGCCACGGGATATCTATCGCCAGCTACGGCTCTTCCTGGACGAAACGGACCACGGCCTCCACATTGAACCCCTGGGGCTGGAGGACTTCTTCCGGGCCGCCGAGGAGTGGTACAAGTACCGCGCGGAGTTTGAGAACTGGCAAGAGGAGTTCCGCCTGTGGCAGCTTGGCAGCAAGAAGGGGCAGCCGCCGGCAACACCCCAACAGCCAAAGTCGCCGAAGGCCAACATTGAGCAGGTGCTGCTGCCGGTGCTTATCCGCAGGCGGCGCAAGGACATTGAGGAATTGTATGGCGATACGGCGGTTATCAACGGCAAGCCTGTGGTATTCCCAGAACCGGTGCTGGACAACCTGGAGTATCTCCTTGACCACGTGTATGCCAAGGCAGGGTCTTTCGCGGACTTGGAGAGCAAGATAAAGCAGCACCATGCCTACCGCTACCGCCCCACGAAATACCTCAAAGAGGAAGTCAAGAATAGGCCGGAATATAGGGACCTGTGGCGCGCTCGGAACCGCATCGCGCGTTTGATGGGCGCATTGCTGTTCAAACGTCTAGAGTCCAGCATAGAGGCTTTCCGGGCAACGTTGCGTTCGCTAATGCGGAGCAACCGGAACTTCAAGGATGCCCTGGAAGGCGGGCTTGTGCCCATAGGGGCCACCGCGACGCGGCTTCTGGCAGGGGAGTCCATAGACGCAGACGAACTGCTGGATATTCTGCAGAAGGAGGAAGAACAGCGGCGCGAACGTCGGCTTCCCAGGGCAACACTAGTGCATAGCACCGATGATTTTAAGGCGGAGGAGTGGCTTGAAGACCTGGATAAAGACTACGCAGTGTTGTCTGATGTTGCCGGCAGGGTTGCAGGCATAGAGCCAAAGGACGACGACAAGCTCCAGAGCCTCAAACGCTTCCTGGCAACGCCCGCCGTAACCTCTGAGAAGATCATCATCTTCTCCGAAGCTGAAACGACTGTAGACTACCTCTACGCCCAACTGAACCCCGGGGATAAGGACCCGACCATTGCCAAGCTCTCGGGCAGCAACCGCAGCAGCGTTGAAAACGTGATAAAGCGGTTCTCACCAACCTGGAACCTACGACGCAATGAGAAGATTCCTGGCCCCGAGATTAGAATGCTTATTGCCACCGACGTGGTGTCGGAAGGCCAGAACCTCCAGGACTGCGGACGGGTGTTGAATTACGACTTGCACTGGAACCCGGTGCGACTGGTGCAGCGGTTTGGCCGCGTTGACCGCATCGGTACGGAGTATGCAGTCATCCACCTGCACAATATGTGGCCTGACTTGGATATTGACCATGGACTATCGCTCACTGACCGCCTGCTGAACCGAATCCAAACCTTTCATGATCTGATCGGCTTGGATAGCCGCCTTCTATCAGACAGTGAGCGTCTCAATTCAAAGGCCATGTACCGCATCTACCAAGAAAAGAAGCTGCCGGACGCCGATGATGAGCTGGACGATGTTGCCGCCTATCAGCGCGGGGCTGCCCTCTTGCAGAGGATTCAAGCAGAAGACCCCGAGCTCTGGAACACCATTACCCGCCTCCCCGATGGCATCCGGTCTGCGGTACACGTCCCGAGAGGAGCGGAGGAAGACGCAGAGGCCGCCCGATTTGCCCAGGGCGTGCTGAACATCGAGGGCGCGCAGATGCCTCTAATGTCTCCAGCGGAACAGGCTGGCGTGGCTTCTCCCTTTGATGGGCCGAAGCCAGGCGAGACCATCGTCCTGCTAAGCACTGGAGGAGTGACGGATGGGTATGCTGTGGGCAACGACCTTACGCCGCGCAAGATCACCTCCGGGCAGCTTATCGCCGCGGTGGAATGCAGACCCGACACCCCCGCAAGCCCATTGCCTCCCAAGACGAACGAGCGGGTTATGGCGGCCTTTGGGCAATTCAAGGAGGAGTCCCGCAGTCATCTGGGCAGAGCCAGGCGTCCCACCTCCGATACTCGTCTGCGACGCTACCTCTCCAGGCAACTGAGCCTGCTCAGAGCGCAGTACAAAGACAATCTCACTGAGTTACGGCGGGTAGATACCCTCCGGCTCATATTCCTAGACCATTTGCCGCCAAGAGTTGCAGCGGCTTTGCAGGATGTTCGCGACCTTGGGCTTGAAGGCGATGCCCTCATACGTCGTCTTGAAGCGCTGCGGGAGAGATACCGGTTAAGTCCGCCTGACCCAGAGGAAGCAGCAGAGAGGGAGCCAGAGGTGGTCAGAATAGTCTGCTCGGATGGTCTGTTATAATGACGAAGGCCACTCTTGTCTCATGGAGCTTATGACCAAGCGCGAAGAACTCGCTAAAGAATACCTTGCCAAAGGCCACTGGGCCGGGGTCACCGTTCCCCAGGCTCTGGACCTCGCCGTCGAAGCCTACCCTGAACACACGGCCCTGGTTTGCGGTTCCGAGCGGGTGACGTACTCCGAGATGAGACGCCGGGCGGACAGCCTGGCCGCCTCCTTCCTAGAGCGGGGTATTAGCAAGGGTGACATAGTCACCGTCCAGATGCCCAATTGGCTGGAGTATATCTACGTCCACTACGCCCTGGCCAGGATCGGGGCGATAACCCTACCTGCCATTCCGCTTTACCGGCGCAGGGAGATGTCCCATATTTTGGAGTCCTACCGGTCGGTGGGCTACGTACTGCCGTCCCATTTCGGCGGCTTCGACTATCTTAAAATGCTTGAGGAGATGCGCCCATCGCTGCCCGCTCTTCGCCATATCTTCGTCGCTGGAGAACCGGTCCCACCCGGCGCCAGTTCCATCCGGGCCATGTTGTCCGAGAGGCCATCGCCCGGCCGGGTTCCGGATGGCTTGACGCATCACACAGACGTGGCCTGCTTGGTGGTTACCGGGGGCACTACTGGGTACCCCAAGGGAGTCCCGCGAACCCACAACGAGCTTCTTTGCCACGCCCGCAACTGGGCACGGGTAATGGAGACCACC
>JAUYDP010000337.1 GCA_030691805.1 Dehalococcoidia bacterium
CAAGTGATTCTTGCCGCCAAGCAGCGGAGGCGAAGAATCTCCTCCCCCGAAGTATTACGTCTCACTCGGGACGGGCGAGATTCTTCGCTGCGCTCAGAGTGACATTGGGCGCTCAGAATGACATTGGGCGCTCAGAATGGCGCCCAAAAGCACCACTGCAAATATGACTGGAGGAGGACGCATGGACGTTAAGAACGTAGGGGTCATTGGTGGTGGCCTCATGGGGTCTGAGATAGCCCTGATTGTAGCCCGTCACCTGGGCTGCAACGTCGTCATCCGCGACGTCTCGGATGAAGCCCTGGCCAAGAGCCGGGACACTATCTCCAAGGTAGCCTCCCGGACAGTTAGGCGCAAGGAGGCAACGGAAGACGAGGCCGCCAACTGGTTGAAGCGCATATCTTATGTCACCAAGGTTGAAGACGTTGCCGCCGCTCAGCCCGAGGTGGTCATCGAGGCAGTCTTTGAAGACATGTCCCTCAAGCAGGGTGTTTTCGCAGACCTGGACCGGTTGACATCGCCAGGCGTCCTTCTCTGTACCAACACTTCGGCCCTACCCATTACATCCATAGCCGCCAAGACCCAGCATCCGGAGCGGATAGTGGGTACCCACTTCTTCAACCCGGCCTCAATTATGAAGCTGGTGGAAATGGTCCGCGGCTATTACACTTCTGACGACACGGTCGAGAGGACCAAGGCCTTCTGCAAGAGCATTGGCAAGGAGTCGGTTGTATGCAAGGACTCCCCCGGCTTTATTACCTCTCGCCTAATGGCCCCCATCCTACTAGAGGCCGTTCGCTGTCTTCAGGAAGGGGTAGCGTCAGCAGAGGACATTGATAAGGCCATGAAGCTGGCCTACAACCATCCCATTGGGCCATTCGAGTTCCTGGACCTTGTTGGCCTGGACACCATGGTCAAAGTCCTGGACGAGATGTCCAAGACCATGGGGTCGCAGTGGCTGGCTCCGCCTCTAATGCGGCAGTTGGTGGCCGCCGGGCGTTTGGGCCGGAAGACAGGCAAGGGCTTCTACGACTATAGCAAATAGGCTCAATCGAGAGCCAGGGGGGGAAGGATGAATTTTACACTAACCGAACAGCAAGAGATGATTCGGCGCACTGTGCGGGACATCGCCCAGAAGGTGGTGGCCCCCAGGGCGGCGGAGATGGATCGGACCGGAGAGTATCCTTGGGATATCAAGGAGGTATTGGCCCGCCAGGGCCTCCTTGGCCTTTTGATCCCGGAGGAATACGATGGAGTCGGAGCTGATCTACTCACAGCATGCCTGGTCATAGAGGAGCTCGCCAAGGTTGATGGATCTACAGCCTGCATCGTCGTTGGAGCAGTAGATGGCGTATTCACTATGCTTATTGCCGCCAACGAGGACCAAAAGAAGCGGTATTTCCCTCATCTGGCTTCGGGCGCCATGGGCGGCGCAATAGCCATAACCGAACCGGGTGCAGGCTCCGATGTTTCCGCTATGTCTACCCGGGCCGTTCGGGACGGCGACTACTATCGCTTGAGCGGGGTTAAGCATTTTATTACCATGGGCGGAGGCATATCGGAGCTATTCACGGTCTTCGCCATCACCGATCCGAGCAAGGGATCCCGAGGCATCTCCACCTTCATTGTCGAGAAGGACTACCGTGGCTTCAAGATAGGCAAACACGAGGACAAGATGGGCATGCGTGCCGTGCCTAACGTGGAGATCATCATGGAAGACGTGCTGGTCCCGGCAACTAACCTTCTCGGCAAAGAGGGAGACGGTTTCAAACTGGTGATGCAGGCACTGGACCGAGCCCGGCCAGGCGTAGCCGCTCAGTCAGTGGGTCTAGCTCAAGGAGCCCTCGATTACGCTATCGAATACTCCAAGAACCGGGTGCAGTTCGGACAGCCAATCGGCGAGTTCCAGGGCATACAATTCATGCTGGCGGATATGGCCACCCAGGTGGAAGCGGCACGCTATCTCACCTATCGGGCGGCAATAGCAATACAAGAAGGGGCCAAAGAGGGACCTAAGCTGGCGGCAATGGCCAAGCTCCTTGCCTCTGACACAGCCATGAGGGTAACCACGGATGCCGTGCAGGTCCTTGGTGGCTATGGATACATGAAGGACTATCCTGTAGAGAGAATGATGCGAGATGCCAAGCTCATGCAGCTTTTCGTTGGCACCAACCAGATCCAGCGGCTGATAGTGGGACGAGCGCTGCTGGCTTAGTAGAGAGTCGGTCCGCTGTCAACAGACCAAGCCAGGGGCTCAGTACGCTGAGCCCCTTTGCATCAATACAAGCTGACAGCCGTCAGCCATCAGTTGCCAACTATCGGCTATGGAGCATCGGCCCCAGTTGTAGCCATATTCATAGCGAATGGGCGGGGTCCACAAGGTAGCCCCTATCCTTTACCGATCATCCTGCCGAGGGCCGTAACACGATGTGGAGATGGGCCGGTGGCCCGTCTCAAGTTGACCTACCTCCCACGTGGCCTTTACGGAGACAATGGGAATTACTAGCCCCTCGATTCCGTGCCCTACGAGAGCAACCCGCCGTCCGCAGGGGCAGCATTGATTGCCCACGGGCAGCACCGGCGAAACTGGCCGCATAATGGAAGCCGCTGTCAGACGGCAAGACTCGGAGGCCGGCCTGCGTGGTTGCTTTCCCGCTCGCAAAAGGCCATAATGGGTGCGGAATGGACCCTGTATTTTTTGCAAAAGGGGAAGGCCGCAGCGATAAGTCCATCCGCAAGGGGATTCGGAGCAAACAGCGCCGAATCAAGGAGCACCAGCGGAAACTTGAAGAGGAACCCGAAAGCCTTGCCAGTCGTTACTGGCAGAAACAGATAGACGAATGGGAGCGTCAGATTGCCGAAGATGAAAGGCGTCTTGAGCCAGGATGAGGAGGTCGACCGTGCAGCGCGCAACGATGGTCTTGACATCGAAGGACGAGAAGGAGATAAAGTCTGGCTTGGCCACCACCAGAATGGCGGCGAGGAAGCTGCAAGAGCTCGGCTACCCTGACCAGGAGAGCTTAGGCGCCCTCGTCGCGGCTTTGGGGGATACCCTGACAGCCTGCCAGCGTTACCTGAGGTTAGTCGGAGACTTTGATGACGCCAGCTATGCTGAAACCCTTGGGGACGTGTTGGTAGAAATCCAAGGGGAGTTAGAAGAGATAGGCTGGCACACCAAATCCATAGAGGATGCACTCCCCGAGGTTATTGACTGGTTGTACTCCCAGAACACCTAGACGGCGCGGCAACGATGGATAACGATGTAGTCATCGTCGGCGCCGTGCGCACTCCCTTTGGACGGTACGGAGGTGCGCTACGACTAACGCCCAGTATAGACCTGGGCGCCGCCGCCATTCGCGAGGTGTTGAGCCGAACTGGCCTGACCGGCGGCCAGATAGACGAGGTCTATTACGGCACCTGCGAGCCCCTGGAGACCGGTCTGGAGATAGATGTGCCAGCTCGCCAGGCTATCCTGAAAGCCGGTCTTCCGCCGGAGACGGTCTCAATGACCCTGGATACTGCCTGCTGCTCCTCCGTAGATGCCGTCCTCCTGGGTTGCCGGGCAATCAAGGGCGGCTATGCTCGTGTAGTCCTGGCGGCCGGCGCCGAGAATATGGGCCGCCAGCCTTACTACCTGCCGCCGGAGTACCGCTTCGGTGACCATCGGGGAGACCTGCGGATAATTGATGGGGCCTTCAGGGGAGGGCAGTACCCCGTCCCAGGCGTAAGCCCAGTTTCAGTGGACGCTGGAAAGGAGGCGCTGGAATACGGGGTCACGCGGGTGGACCAGGACCACTGGGCACTGGGCAGCCACCAGAAATATACCGCCGCCCTGGCGTCGGGGAAGTTTCGTGACGAGATGATGACCCTGGAATTCCCCCAGGAGAAAGGGCCTACCCTGACCCTGGACCGGGATGAGCAACACCGGCCCGACACCACCCTGGAAAAGCTGGCGTCGCTGCCCACGGTTATGGGCAGTCCCACGGTAACCGCCGGAAATGCGCCAGGCATAAACGCAGGCGCATCTGCCCTGGTCTTAGCATCTCGCAAACAGGCGCTCGAGCTGGGGCTGCGTCCTCTAGGAACCATCCTATCCGTTTGCCGCATCGCCCAGGCCCCGAACCGCATCGCCTCGGCCCCGGCCGCTGCTATTAGAAAGGCTCTAGCTGAGGCTAAGCTCTCTTTGGACCAGATAGAACTTATTGAAATCAACGAGGCATTCGCCGCCATGCCCCTGGTCTCCACTAAGATCCTGGCCGGTGGCGATGAAGCCATCTGGCAGGCCCTCCTGGAGAAGACCAACGTGAACGGCGGCGCCGTGGCAATAGGCCACCCGGTAGGCGCCAGCGGCGCCCGAATAATCATGACGTTAATGTACGAGCTGAGGCGGCGCGGCGGGGGCCTGGGCGTGGCCTCTATCTGCGGCGGCTTAGGCCAGGGGTCAGGTGCGGTGGTCAAGGCAGAGGTCTAATACCAACTACCATTCGGATGGCTAGAAAGACGTAGAGACACGAGATCTCGTGTCTCTACCGGCTCGCTGGCTACCGGCTCCAATTAACCGTAGCGCCTGGTCAGACAACTGGTATGAGAGGGGATGTAAAGCCGCCATACCCCGGAGCAAGGAGGTGTCACCATGAAACTCTGGATTCAATTGCCTTCACAGCGCGGAAAGGATAAAGTCCAGTTCCGGCCGTACCTGGAGACCCTGGAGAAGGTCAAACGGCCGGACACCGAGGTCTCCTTCCAATCTGTGCCGGCCGGACCCGGCCTCTCGTCTCTGGACGGTTTCGGCTATTACGGCCTCCGGTTCATGAACGATCGGGAGATACTGCGAAATGCCTCTCGCGCCCCGGCGGAGGGCTTCGACGGCGTGGTTATCGCCTGCTACTTCGACCCTGCCGTTAGAGCCGCCCGACAACTCATACCATTGCCTGTTGTGGGCATAGCCGAGGCCTCGATGCTCCTGGCGAACATGATGGGCCTGCGCTTTGCCGTGGTGACGTCGGACCGCCGTTACGTAGAGGATATGGTCGAGACGATCCATCTTTACGGCATGGAAGCCAGGGCCATCGCCCAGCGGCCTGTCAGGGCCATTGGCATGAGCGAGGGTGAGTTCCTGGCCTGCCTGAGCGGCAACTTCGGCCCTCTAATGGAGGATTTCTCCGAAGTAGCACGTACCTGTGTCCAGGACGGTGCCCAGGTAATCATCGCTGGATGCGGCCTCATGTCCCCCGCCTTGACCCAAGCCGGCCTGCTCCAGGTGCAGGATGCTCCGGTGGTTGACCCGGTCATCGCCGGTATCAAGGTAGCAGAGATGATGGTGGAACTGAAGCGGGCAGGCCTCCCAGTGCTCAGCCGCCGGGGAATCTTCGAAGAGGTGCCTTCCGAAGTATACGAGCGGGCCAGGATCTCAGGGCTGCTCTGAGGCCTTCCAGTTCTTATGGTCTTTGTGGTCAAGCGCTAACGTGTTGGAGGACCCGTATGGGCCACTG
Organism: Dehalococcoidia bacterium; assembly: GCA_030691805.1. Taxonomy (GTDB): domain Bacteria; phylum Chloroflexota; class Dehalococcoidia; order JAUYDP01; family JAUYDP01; genus JAUYDP01. The sequence continues at coordinate 5,490 of JAUYDP010000337.1, forward strand.
GGGAAAACTGACAGACTTCGAGGACATCCGCCAACTGGACCTGGCCCACACGCTGGAACGGAGCGCCAGGCTGGTCCCGGATAAACTAGCCCTGATCTATGAGGACCAGCGCGTAACCTATAAGGAGCTAAACGACCGGGCTGATGCCCTAGCCGCCAGCCTCCAGCAACTGGGCCTGAAGAAGGGAGACCGGGTGGCCATAGACCTGGTCAAATACCCGACCTCCAGCATGCCATCGCCGTGGGAGGAGGCTCGGTGCGGGATGTGCTGGACTTCGATGGGCTGGTCTGGAGACCGGCCTTCCCAGTTTCCATCATTACGACGTCTCCTCCGTACGGGTTGGATTCGGCGGCGGCGCTGTCTGGCCGCCGGAGCTCTTCCGGCGGGCGGAGCAGATGCTGCGGATGGAATTATTCTCCGGCTGGGGTATGGCGGAGGTGGCCGGGCTCGGTATCTACTGCCATGCCAGGGACCCGAACCGGGACAACAGTATTGGCAAACCTCTGCCCGATGCCGCGGCCAAGGTCGTAGACCCAAACACCGGCCAGGAGCCGCCTCCAGGCGAGCCGGGAGAGCTTCTTTTCGGGGGTCCCATTCTGAAGGGGTACTGGAACAACCCTGGGGAGACGACCAGGGCTATAGACAGTGAAGGCTTCCTGCACACCGGCGACCTGGCAACCAAAGATAAAGAAGGCTATATACGGATGGTCAGCCGCATCAAGGAGATCATCAAGAAGGGAGGCTATTCCGTCAACCCCAACGAGATAGAATCCCTTCTATGCGAGCATCCCCGAGTGAAAGAGGCCTGTATCATCTCCACCCCCAATCCCGTCATGGGAGAGAGCATCTGTGCCTGTGTCGTAACCAGAGACGGCAAGCCCCTTACCCTTAGGGAAGTAAGGGACTTCATGGCGGATAAGATAGCCAGCTATAAAGTACCCGATGAGCTTTGCAACTTCCCGGACTTCCCCCGCCTGGCAGGAGGGATCAAGATCCGCAAGTTCGGGCTGGACTCCGTCCAGGAAATGGCCATAGCCGCCGAGAGCCGGGAGAAGTCCCGGAGGACCAAATGACCATCGTGCGCACTGTCTGCACCCCCAACTGCTGCAACACCTGCGGCCTCCTGGCACACGTGGAGGGAGGAAGGATCAACAGGGTGGAGCCGGCCCCCTTTCCCGATACTCGCTACACTCGCATCTGCCTTAAGGGGCTGGCCTCGCTGGAGCGACAATACCATCCCGAGCGCCTGAAGCGCCCCTTGCGGCGGGCCGGCGAACGGGGAAGCGGCCGGTGGGAAGAGGTAACATGGGACGTCGCTCTCGACGATATCGCCGCCAGGCTCAAGGACATCGCCAGCCGTCACGGGGCCCGCTCCGTGGCCTTCGCCACCCTTACCGGCTCCTACGGCCTGCTAGCCAGCAACACCGCTAATCGCTTCGCCAGCGTGTTCGGTGGCAGCGTGCCTACCCGTGGCACCATCATGGGGGACAACGGCGGCAATATGGGTATGGCTCTGGCCCTGGGTCGGGTCACCGCTCATGAGCCCGAGGACTGGGCCAACTCCCGCTTCCTTATCCTCTGGGGCCGCAACCTCGCCGAGACCTACATGAACGACTTCCGGTTCGTCCTTGAAGCCCGGGAGAAGGGGGCTATCGTGGTGGCCATAGACCCCCGCTTCACGCCCACGTGCGCCCAATGCGACCAGTGGATACCCATCCGGCCCGGCGCCGACACGGCCCTGGCCCTGGGGATGATGCAGGTCGTTATCCAGGACCGCCTGTACGATAGGGCCTTCCTGGCACGCCACACCGTAGCCCCCTTCCTGGTGCGGACAGGAGACGGCCACTTCCTACGGGACTCGGCCGGCCAGCCCCTGGCCTGGGACCTTGCCAATGGGCGGCCCGGGCCCGCCGGGGACACCGGGGACCCGGCCCTCACGGGAACGTACGCCGTGGATGGGATTGCCTGCGCCCCCGCCTTCCAGAAGCTGGCCGACCTGGCTAACGGATACCCGCCGGACCGGGCGGCCGCCGTCACCGGGGTTCCGGCTGACGTCATCCGGCGCCTGGCCTGCGACTATGCCACCACCAGGCCAGCCGCGATCCTGCTTAGCCAGGGAGCCCAGCGCTACTTCCATGGCCACCAGTTCTTCCGCGCCGGCATCACCCTGGCGGCCCTCACCGGCAACCTGGGCGTATCCGGCGGCGGCGCCTCCTCCATCTTCATATGGCCCATGCACTCCGCCTTCGATTATGCGGGCTTCAACTACCCGGATGGCAAGCGCTATGCCTCCCTTCCCGGAATGATGTTCTACGAGGCTATTGCTGAGGGCAAGCCCTGGCCGGTGCGCGCTGCCTGGTTCACAGGGTACAACTTCATCAACCAGGCCGCCGACCCGAACCGCACGATTCGCGAGCTCTTCCCCAAGCTGGAACTCATCGTGGCTTCGGAGCAGTTCATGACCGCCACCGCCGAGCAAGCAGACTATGTCCTGCCGGTGACCACCTTCTTCGAGTCCGATGACCTGGTGCTGGCCTACGACAATCTCTACGTGCAGCTTCAGCAGAAAGTTGTGGAGCCCTGGGGAGAAGCCAGATCCGACATAGAAGTCTTCAGCGATCTGGCCGGGAGGATGGGCCTGGGCCGCTATTTCGACAGGACTCCCGAACAGTTCCTGAGCGCCCTCCTTAACTCCGGAGACCCGCTGCTGGAGGGAATCACTCTGGAGCGTCTGCGCAGGGAGGGGGCCATCCGCCTGAACCTGCCCAGGCCGTACGTCCCCTTCGCCGACAAAGCCTTCCCCACCCCGACGGGCCGCGTAGAGTTCTACTCGGAGCGTCTGGTGGAGATCGAGCAAGAGCTTCCGGTTCACCTGGAGCCCCTGGAGGGGCCAGGGTCGGCCCAGGGAAAGAAGTATCCCCTCACTTTTCTCACCGCCCATAGCCGCTTCTCCGCCAACTCCCAGCACTTCGCCCTACCCCACGTGGCGGCCCTCTGCCCCGAGCCGCTGCTGGAGATGAACCCCGAGGATGCCGGGGCGCGTGCCGTCCGGGACGGCGATGAGGTGGAGGTCTTCAACGACCGCGGCCATTGCCGGGTGAAGGTCCGGGTTACGCCGGGAATAGCGCCGGGGGTGTTGAACCTGCACCAGGGATGGTGGCCCCGGGACTTCGCCACCGGCAGCCAGCAGTCCTTGACCCAGGGCGCCGTCAACCCGGACCAGGTATTCATCGGAGAGGCCAACTGGGCCATCTTCGATTGCGCCGTGGACGTCCGGAGAGTGTGGCCATGAACATCGTAGCTTTCGCCGTCGCCCTGGACCGGTGTATCGGGTGCCACACCTGTACCGTAGCCTGCCAGATGGAGAAGGGCCTGGAGCCGGGAGTGGCTCTGATCCCCGTCTATACGCTCAGCGGGTCCAGGGACGTGCCCCTGGGCGTTTACCCGGCGCTTTACCTGGACTACGTGCCGCGTCCCTGCGCCCAATGCCAGAAGCCGCCCTGCGTCCCCGCCTGCCCG
>JAUYDP010000363.1 GCA_030691805.1 Dehalococcoidia bacterium
GCATGTGGTCAGGGGAAGGATGGCTTTGCAACAAATGCGCACGCGAGCACGAGTGTGGCGAGGAAAGGTTCCTGCCTGTCGTTAATTCTCCGCGAGTTGGAGTGTGCGGATACGCAGGATAGGTGGTACTGGCCTCTGGCCTATGCGAACAGGCGGGACGCCTATTCCACTTGGTGAGTGTAGGGGCGGACCTGGTGTCCGCCCTTGTGCTCGGCCTGTGCGAATAGGCGGGACGCCTGTTCCACTGCTATTGAGAGCAAGGCCAAGAGCCCCGTCATATCAAAGGAAAATGCTACCGGAGGGCGGTGCCTTGAATCTTCCCGATCGCAGTGGTAGCATTGAGCCATAGAAGATCCCCACAAAGGAGGCCAGAGGAATGGTTACCGAGGTCGCAGCCAGGCCCAAGATAAGCGCCAGGGTCCAGCACTTGAAGGACTCCCTTCTCCAATTGGAGCGCCCCATCAGTTGTGAACGCCTCCGGTACGTCATGGACTCCTACCGGGAAACCGAAGGGCAGTCCCCCGTGATGAGACGGGCCAGGCTGTTAGATAAGGTCTTGTCCAGCATGACGATTTTCATTGACGAGAATCCCATAGTAGGGACCCAGACCAAGTACCGAGGCGGGGTCCAACCCTATCCTGAATGGGCCTGCCGCTGGATGAAGAAAGAGCCCCAGTTCTTCGGCTCCCTGGGGACTATGAAGATAAGCCCGGAAGACCAGGCGCTGGTAGAGGAGACCATTGATTACTGGCAGGATAAGTCCGCTATTGACCAGGTGAAAGAGATATGGTCAGGGAAGCACCCGGACGTCAACGTGGATGACTACCGTAGCGCCGGCGTCTGGGCCGATGTGGTAGGGGCGCCCATGGGCCGCATGTGCGTTGACTATGGGAAGGTCCTGAACCTGGGCCTTGAAGGCATCATCGCCGAGGCCAGAGCACACCTGGACTCGCTGCCCATTGCCAGCCGGGAAGGCCTGAGAAAAAGGGAGTTCCTGAATGCGGTGATCATGTCGTGCCAGGCCGTGATCAAGTTCGCCGGCAGATACGCAACCCTGGCCCGAGAGATGGCCCAGGGGGAGCCCAATCCTGAGCGAAAGCAGGAACTGGAGTTGATTGGGGGGACCTGCGACCAGGTCCCGGCAAAGCCGGCCAGGACCTTTTACGAGGCCCTTCAGTCCTTCTGGTTCACCCATGTCTGCCTCCTGATCGAGCATGTCTCTTGGGGTTTCTCACCTGGAAGGTTTCCCCACTACATGTACCCCTTCTACAAGGCAGATAAAGAGGCCGGGCGCATCACCGAGGACGAGGCCCTGGAACTGCTGGAGTTGCTCTTTATCAAGTTCACTGAGGTCGCTCCTCTATGGTCCAGGGTAGGCTTCGAGCAGGCCATGGCCAACATGTTCCAGAACATATCCCTGGGCGGGGTGACCGCCGACGGTGAGGATGCCACGAACGAGTTGGACTATCTCCTTCTAGAGGCCCAGAGCCGGGTGCGCCTGATGCAGCCGACCCTTTCTATCCTGTACCATGACAAGCTGCCCGAGGACTTCCTTCTAAAATCTGCCGACCTGGTAAGGACCGGAATCGGCATGCCAGCCTTTTTCAACAATGATCTTAATATCCAGGCCTTTCTCGCCATGGGCGCATCCCTGGAAGACGCCCGAAACAACTGCATCATCGGGTGCGTAGAGCGTGGCCTCTCCCACACTTGCAACACCGCCAACAATTCCTTCTTCAGCATGCCCAAGATGCTTGAGCTGGCTTTGTACAATGGGAAAGACCCCAAGTCGGGAAAGCAACTAGGGGCCCGGACCGGGGACCCAGAGAGCTTCCAGTGCTACGGCCAGCTCTTCGATGCCGTCAAGAAACAGATGGAGCACTCTTTCCCGTACTACGTGGAGTTGGAGGAGACCCACTATGCCTTCAATGCAGAGTATCTACCTGTGACATTCACGTCGGCCCTGGTGGACGACTGCATTCGAGATGCGAAGGAAGTATACAGCGGCGGGTCCCGCTACAGTATGAATGGGTACTCGCCCGTGGGAGTTGTTGACCTGGCCGATTCCTTGGCCGCCATCAAGAAACTGGTCTTCGAGGAGAAGAAGTTGACCATTGGCGAGCTGAAAAAGGCCCTGGAGGCCGACTTCGAGGGATACGAGCGTATACACCACCTATTACTGGAAGCCCCTAAGTACGGAAACGATGACGAATACGTGGACAGCATAGCGCGGGCATGCTACGACATATTCTACGCCGAACACGTAAAATTCAGGGACTATCAGGGCCGGCTAATGAGCCCGCCCGCCCTTTCCGTCACGGGGCACTTCCGCCTGGGCGTCCGGTGTGGCGCAACCCCCAACGGGAGAAAGGCGCGGATACCCTTTACAGATGCCTCCGTATCGGCCAGTCCGGGCATGGACAAGAACGGCCCGACGGCCCTGATCAGGTCAGCGACCCGGGTAATTGATACGGTTAAGTATGCCGCGGCCCAGATTAACATGAAGTTCCACCCTACCAGCCTGTCCAGCAGGGAAGGGCTCAGGAAGCTGCTGACCCTGGTGAAGACCTACCTGGACCTGGGCGGGCACCACATTCAGTTCAACGTCGTGAGCACCGAGACCTTAAGAGATGCGCAATGCCATCCCGAAAAATATAGGGACTTGATCGTGAGGATCGCCGGGTTCAGCGCCTACTTCATCCACCTGGACCACATGGTCCAGAACGAGATCATAAAGAGGACGGAGGTCGGTTTCAACTGAGTGGTGCATCCGGTAAATCCTTCGTAGCGGCGGACCGCCGTGTCCGCCACACCCCGCCCCTTGGCGGACAGGGCCGTCCGCCACTACGCTTTTCACAAAGACTTACTGGATGAACGACTTAGAGTTCGCCAGCCCCCGCAACGTAGGGGAAGCTATGAGTTTCCCCTGCACGTCCCCGGGGTCGCGATTGGGGGAAAGGCCTCATCTGGCCGGGTAGAGCACTCTGCCTTCTTTCACATCGTAGACCCCCCGTACGGTAAGACGTACCTGCGGCAGGTGGTTGGCGGAGAGGAAATGGCAGGTGTAGTAAAGGCTGGCGTGGGGAAAACCCCGTTCTCGTAGTAAATCCTCTATACACGCCAGGATAGGGGCCGTCTCCCGCACCGGGGCCAGAGGGAAGAGGCCGCCCACCGGATAGGCCATCTCATGAAGGACCCGTCCCCCTTCCGCCAGGACCAGACCTCCCCGCATTTCCACTGCCCGCCGGGCGGCCAAGGCCATGTCCACCTCGCTCTCGCCTATCACCAGGAGCTGTCTGGTTGTGTTCAAGGTAGTTGCCAGGCCTCCGAAGCGCCCCATTCCCGTAACGAAACCTCTGGCTACCCTTTTTGCCTCCCAAATCACCAGGGACGCCTTCAAGGCTCCTAGAGATGGGTCCAACGCCACGTAGCCGCCATCATTATCCCAGGAGGCGTCATGGCGGCGAGTAATGATGCCGTTGATAAGCTCGATGACCGGGAAGGGCTGGGGCGCCCCCTGGACCGGGATGCGGAAAAGGCTCGGCTGGATATCCTGGAAGGGCGAGGATACGTCCCTGTATTTGTTATAGGCCCGGTCATACCAGGTGGGCGCCGGCAGGTCCACCACCATCTCGCCGTCTTGGGCCACAACCCGGCCATTGGCTAGGACCACTGACGCCCTGGGCGCCCGCAGGTCCCGCACCATGACGATATCCGCGATGCGTCCGGGGGCGATACCCCCCAGGTCCTGCTCCAGGCCCAGGTAAGTGGCGGGGTTGATGGTGGCCATCTGCACAGCCATCACCGGTTCAATGCCGTAGGAGATTGCTAACCGTAAAAGGTGGTCCAGGTACCCATTTTTCAATAAGGTCGGCGGCACCGGCCCGTCAGGGGTCAGCATAAGCCTGCTGGTATTGACGTGGCGCTCAGTGATGAGACGGGACAGCTCTTTCAGGTCTTGCCGGATAGTGCTCTCCCGAAGGATAACCCAGAGGCCCAGACGCAGGCGGTCCAGCGCCTGCTCTGCGGTGATGCTTTCGTGGCAGGATGTGACCCCGGCCGCCACCATGGAGTTCAGCTTCTCGTACGGGCATCCAGCCAGATGTCCCTCCACCCTTTTCCCGGACTCACGGACGATATGGAGCTTCCGCACCAGGCCCTCTTCGCTGAGGGTCCGGAACCAGGGGGTGTACTCTGCCATGCCCAGGATTTCCTCGTGGTCCAATAGCCAACGCAGGCGCTCCTCGGTGAACAGCTCGTGCCGGGGCGGATCCCAGAAGGTAGGAGGCTCCGCCCTGGCGCCGAAAAAGAACTTCAGGGGCAGGCGATTGGCTTCCCGCAGAAAGACTTCGAAATCCTCCTGTCCAAGGATGGAATAGGTGGGCAAGCAGTCCCCGAAGATGGCGGTGGTCCCAGTAGGCAGGACCGCCCGGGCCAGCTCTATGGAGGTATAGAAGTAGTCGGAGTGGCCGTGAGGGTCAATAAAGCCCGGAAGAAGGTAGAACCCCTGGGCGTCCACGACCCGCGTCTCCGGACCGATCATACTGTCCAGGGAGCCTACGTAGGCGATGCGCTGGCCCCAGACCGCCACATTAGCAGGCAGGACCTCACCAGAGTAAACGTTGACCACCTGGCCGCCCCGCAGGTATAGGTCAGCATACGCCTTTCCCTGGGACACCTTGATAAGAGCCTGGGTCTCCTCTAGTGTCCGGTGCAGGCTCACGGGCGTCCGCCATGCCCAAGGGGACACCGGCGGGAATAGAGTTGCCTCTTAGTTGTAGCTAATTCCCAACGG
>JAUYDP010000378.1 GCA_030691805.1 Dehalococcoidia bacterium
CATATTCTTACTAACCGCCGGTAGGCCGGGGGCTAGGGGGCGTGTCCCCCATAATCTTTCTAACCGCCGGTAGGCCTGGTGAAACTTGGGGAGTGTCCCACCCATAATCTTGTTAACCGCCGGTAGGCCGAGGGGCTAGAAGGGGTGTCCCCCCATATTCTTAATAACCGCCGGTAGGCCGGGGGCTAGGGGGCGTGTCCCCCATAATCTTTCTAACCGCCGGTAGGCCGGGGGACCTGGGGAGTGTCCCCCCATATTCTTACTAACCGCCGGTAGGGCTGGTGAAACTTGGGGAGTGTCCCACCCATAATCTTGCTAACCGCCGGTAGGCCGGGGGGCTTGGGGGGTGTCCCCCCATAATCTTCTTCCTGGGGGTGGGGTGGGGTGCCCCCCCCAACAACTGATAATGCTATACACAGATTTTAAGGAGGTCACCCTTCCATGGTTAAAGTAGAAGGACTGCGAAAGAAATTCCTCGGGCAACATGGGGCGGTTAAGGCCGTGGACGGCATCAGCTTCGAAGTCGCCGAGGGCGGGTTCTTCACCCTCCTGGGTCCCAGCGGCTGCGGGAAAAGCACGACCCTCCGTTGCATAGCCGGTCTAGAGAAGCCGGAGGATGGTGAGATCTCCGTGAGCGGCCGTCCGGTTTACTCCAAGAACAAAAGAATTGCTGTCCCTCCGCACAAGCGGAATATGGGAATGGTCTTCCAGTCCTACGCCATCTGGCCCCATATGACAGTGTTCGAGAACGTGGCTTACCCGCTTCGGGTCGCAAAAAAGTTCTCCGGGAAAGAAATTAAGGAGAAAGTTGAGAAGGCCCTGGAGCTAGTAAAGCTTACGGGCCTTGAGTCCCGACCCGCCCCATACCTGAGCGGGGGCCAGCAACAGAGGCTGGCCCTGGCCCGGGCGCTGGTGCGAGAGCCGAAGGTGCTCCTCCTGGACGAGCCTTTAAGCAACCTGGACGCTAAGCTGCGGGAACACATGAGGCTTGAGCTGCGAGAACTCCAGCGGCGCATCCGTGTCACCACCATCTACGTGACCCACGACCAGATGGAAGCCCTGGCCCTTTCCAACGTTATCGCCGTGATGCAGGACGGCCAGATCGTGCAGGTGGCAGCGCCGCGGGAAATGTACGAGAAGCCCAACAGCAAGTTCGTGGCGGACTTCTTCGGCTCCACCAACTTCGTGGAAGGGAAACTCACCGAGCAATCAGGAGGGCAGGCTACCGTCGAGACCAAACATGGTATTCTCAGGTGTCCGGTCCCCGAAGGCCTGGTGGGGGACAATATCCTGGTCTCTGTCCGTCCAGAGAACATTGACGTCCTTCGAGACCCAGGCTCGGCCGATAACGTCTTTGCGGCCACGGTAGAGGCTTCGGCCTTCTTGGGAGAGTTCATGGATTGCCGCATGGACGTTGGGGGCACCGAGCTGCGGGTCCGTGTCCACCCCTCTCTGGGTCTCAGAAGGGGCGAGTCCGTTTACCTACGCTTCCCGCCGGAGAGCTGCATGGTGGTGGCGCAGTAGGGGCTTCCTGAGTTAGATGCAACGGCGGCGGTCCCCCCAGGGACTGCCACCCACCTTTTCTAGGGGTCCTGGCTATTATGACGAGGCCCCCCATGCTTACTTCACCGTGAACGCAGACGGTCTTGTCCGAGCTGCAAACCGGCGTACCCTGGAAATGCTGGGAAATATCGAGCACGACTTGGTTGGATGCCCTGTGCTCGACCTGTGCGCGGACACGGCGACAGAGCCCAACGCCGGAGTGTGGACTTTTTTGTCAAGTCCGCCTGGCGAGTCAACGCCATGGTGCGGGATCTGATGGACTCGGCACGCCGGGAGTCCAGGCAGTTGCATCTTGAACAACAGCCGGTGGACTACCTTCCGTTTCACTATCCCTCTCTCGGAAGGGTAAGCCTGACACCTCCGGCATGGTCTCCGTACACAAGTGTTCGTGCAGCGGAGTCGGCGCTACTCTTGCTGCCGATGCGGCCACGGTGGCTTTATGCCGTGGCATGATGGTGTTATACTTAGCGGTGGAGGACTTGATTGTGGCGACAACCGAGAAGCGAGTACGAGTGACTTTGGACCTAGGCGACCCGGACCTCTACAAGGCTATCCGGCACGCCGCCATTGAGCGCAACCAACCGGTGCGAGCCATCGTGGTAGAGGCGTTGCAAAAATGGTTAGAGGAACAAGAAGCCAAAGAGGACCTTCAGGACTGCATCGCCGCCGAGGAAGCAAGACGAGACGCTGAGCCTATCGTAGATTGGGATGAATACGCCGCCAGCAGGGATAGGCGTAAGAGCAGTGTATAAGCTGGGGTTGAGCCAGAGAGCACGCAAAGACATAGACGATCTCCCAGACAACATGTGGCCGCGGGTAAGGTCAGCGATCAACGACCTACGCAACAACCCCAGACCTACCGGCTGCAAGAAGCTAAAAGGGCAACCCAAAACGTACCGAATACGAGTAGGTAACTATCGGGCGCTCTATGATGTTGACGACACGGCAAGGACTGTGGTCATGCTGCGTGTTCAGCACCGCAGAGACGCCTACCGGGACCTGTAAGTCCAACACCTATGTTGGTTTCGGACATCAGAAGTCGGGAAAGGGACCGGTTGCACTTCGTTTGGGTCTGGTACCCTGACAATCAGGGAGGCTGATACCTACTATCCGATCCCTGATGACATGGAGGTAAATAATGCCCAAAGACCAGCGTGATTGGATTCGCCAACTGGACGAGGCAGGGGAGCTGTTGCACATCCGCAAGGAGGTGGACACACAGGTCTCCATGGGAGCACTGGTCTACGAGTCCACGGAGAAGGCCCTCCTCTTCGAGAACATAAAGGGCCACCCCGGCTGGAAGTGCCTGGCCCAGGCCCCCGGCAACTGGCGACACTTCGGCCTCTCCTTCGGCGTGCCCAAGGAGAAGGTGGTGGAGGAGTACGCCCGGCGCATCGGGCTGGGTCCCAGCCCCTGCACCATCGTCGGCAGCGGGCCGGTCAAGGAGGTGGTCTGGAAAGGCGCCGACCTGGATTTGACCAAGATCCCCGTCCACATAGTCTGGCAGGGGGACGGCGGCCCTTACATTGGCGCCGGCCTCTGCGTGGTGCGGGACCCGGACACCGGCACCCAGAACATGGCCTTCCACCGCATGCAGGTCAAGGGGCCCAAGAAGACGGGCATCCTGGCCCGCACCGAGACCCACCTCTGGCGCATCTTCCAGAAATACGAGCAACAGAACCAGCCCATGCCCATCTCCGTCATCAACGGCCACCATCCCTTTGTCTATTATGCCGCCTCCTGGTCCGGCTCTTCCGATGTCTCGGAGTTGGGCCTGGCCAGCACCCTGATAGGGGAGCCCCTGCAACTGGTCAGGAGCGAGACTAACGATATAGAAGTGCCCGCCGATGCCGAGATCATCATCGAGGGGGTAGTGCCACCCAGGGTCCGGGAGCCGGAAGGCCCCTTCGGCGAATTCCAGGGCTATCCCGTGTCGGCCATGGGGATGAACCCCATCATCGAGGTGAAGGCCATCACCATGCGCAGGGACGCCGTTTACAAGACCCTCACCAACTTCCGGCACGAGGGCGACATGCACGTCATCCTCAACATGTGCGCCGTCATCTACAACCGCCTCAAGGTGCTAGGTGGGGGCATTGACCTGAAGACCGTCCATACCTCCGACGACTTTTTCACCATGCTCATACAGATGAACCCGCAGTACCGGGGTGATGCCCGCAACGCCCTGATGTCCGTGCTCACCGGGCCGTATCTCCATCCCAAGATCGCCATCGCCGTGGACGACGACGTAGACATCTACGATGCCAATGATGTCCTCTGGGCCGTCTCCACCAGGGTAAACCCATCCAAGGACGTCTTCATCATCCCGGACACCCGTGGCCACTCCATGGACCTCTCCCTGGAAGAGGTGAGCGTACCCGGAACCGACACCTGGAGCCGGGTAGGCTCGAAGATGGGCATAGACGCCACCAAGCCGGCGGCCAAGACCGACCCCCAGGCCCGGGAGCGCTTCCGCCGGAACCGGCCGGTGGGATGGGGGAAGGTCTTCTTAAAGGATTACATCGATTAAGGGCATAAAGCCCTATCTAGGGGACGTTTTGTGAAGCGTTCGCGCTATTCTTCCTTGATTTATTGCTCGTAATCTGCTATACTGCGGGTGGTTGGAGCCGGAGGTGAACGGGATGGCAAGAAGCAAAGACCTGAGAGCTATCGATGTTAGCAACGTACCAGAGCTGTTGCGCATCGCGGAGGAGGTTCGCTCAACTCAGGATCCCTGCCTGCTCAGACGAGATGGTGA
>JAUYDP010000435.1 GCA_030691805.1 Dehalococcoidia bacterium
GGGACTCGTACGGGTACTATTGCGGATTGGCACATTATATTGTTGATAGCCATTAGGGTGGGGTATTAAAGTAGCCTACGCCGACGGCACCGGCGACTGGCCCATGTTCGGCTACGACCCGGCCCATAGCGGGTACAACCCCGACGAGACCCAGGCTAAGCCGCCTCTGAGGCTGAAGTCGGACTACACACCGGGGGGCCTGGTCTGGTCCTGCCCGGCAGTGGCCAACAGAGTGGTCTACTTGGGCTCCGCCGACAAGAAGCCTTACGCCTTGGATGCTACCCCCGGCGCCCTCCTCTGGACGTACACCGCAGGGACTCATGTCCACACATCCCCGGCGGTAGCCAACGGAGTGGTGTAGGAAGGCGCATAGGCGCGGTTCTTGACACCCACCCGATAAGTTATATTATCGAGGTAGGCAGGCCCATAAGCGGGTCTAATTCCCGAAAACAGAAGGGGGCTAAGATGGCAAAGGCTACGACTATTAGAGCAAGATACTCCAAAGGGGTTATCGAACCCTTGGAAGAGATTGACATCGCGGAAGGTAAGGAAGTTACCATTACAATAGTAGAAGCTCCGCCAGAATACGAGGGCAACGATTTTGAGAAATCAGCCGGAGGCTGGAGAGGGACAGTAGACGCCGAAAAGCTAATTAGAGATATCTACGCTGATCGACTTGTATCTACAAGATGGAAACCCAAGCTATGAAAGTTGCCTACTTGGTAGACACTGACTGGGTAGTTCATTACCTAAACGGCCACCGCGGAATCATTGAAAAGCTCAAATCCCTGAGAAAAGAAGGTTTGGGTATCAGCGTTGTCTCCCTGGCGGAGCTGTACGAGGGTGTTTACTACTCAACCAATCCTGTCGGCAACGAAGAGGCTTTAGCTGAGTTTTTGACTGGTGTGTCAGTCTTGGCAATCGACGAGGGGATTTGTAAGGTCTTCGGCAAAGAGCGTGGCAGGCTGAGGCAACAGAGAAATATGATCGGCGATATCGACCTCTTGATAGAATCGAGTTGCCTCTATCGTGATGCCATCCTTCTCACGAACAACCGAAGGCACTTCCAGGCAGTGGAAGGGCTCAAGCTTCTGTCCATCCCATCGCTCAAGGGCCAACCATAGCGGTTTCGTGTTGCCCGCCAAGCCCACAACCGAGCGTGCGCACACAAGCGAGCACACACACAAGCGCGCGCGCGGGGTTGACATCTTCCAGCCCCGGCCTATAATGAAGCCATCCACCCCGGCGGTACGGCTCCGAAGGCGGGCACGATTGTTGGGTCGTTGGTCACAATACCGGGTTCATACTAGCGTTGCGCTACTGGGTCTCCTGAACCTGGCGTCGGTATTTCTTGCATCCTCCAGCGCCCTCGCTGACGGCCCCAACGACTGGCCCATGTTCCGCCACAACCCGGGCACCGAAGGTGATCCAGACCAAGCGGCACCGAGCAATTTGGTGGCCCTTGATAGCTCCATGGCTTTGCCATACAATTAGGGCGGCAAGTGTATGAAGCGGTTGAAGGAGGTAGCGGCATGGCCGGCCAGCAAGTGGACTACAAGGAAAGAATCGTAACTCTTTTGGATACGCTTCCGACCTCGCGATTGCGGTCCATCCTGGACTATGTGGAGTATCTGAGAGACAGAGAGGCATGGGAAGAAACAAAGGAGATTCTGGCGGACAAAGACCTGCTGGCCCGATTGGAAGAGGCGGATAGAGACTGGAAAGGTGGGAGATACGAAGAAGGGGACTACGTAGACCGAGCAAGCGTTGAAGGACGCGTATAGGGTCCTTCTCCACAAGGAAGCGTTGAAGGATTACAAGAGGCAGGTGGGTGAGACCCGCGCCCGACTGGAAAAAGCCTTCGACCATCTCTCCCAAACTCCCTACCAGGGAGCTGCCATCAAACGACTGAGCGGGGAGCTCTCGCACCTGTTCAGATATCGAGTCGGGGAATTGAGGATAATCTATGAGGTCCACGAAGATCTGAAGGTGGTGCGGGTGAAAGCTATCGGAAGGCGAGGGGACGTTTACAAATGAGAAAGGGAAATCAAACCACGGGTTTCAGCACCCTGGAGAGGAACCTTCTTGACTGAGGTCCGGTATACAGGTTTAGCCGAACAATAGTACGTGTAGACGGGAGGCACCCCCATGCCTCTTCGCCCTATCGTTCGCCCTCCTGGCGGGCCTGCTGGCCTGGTCCGCCGTACTGACCCCTTGGTGGTAAGAGGATGTTGATACCCCACACTTAAATGTGGGGTATCGGGTGGCCCACGCCGACAGCCCCAACGACCTGGGGCCGTGGCCCAGACGTTGACAGGTCTGCCTATCAAGCCCATAATCTGGTAGAGGTTGGTGCTAGTGAATTATACTATCGTGATCCGCAAGGCTTCCACGGGGGCCTATGTCGCTAGTTGCCCCACCGTGCCGGAATGTCATGCCCAAGGGGACAACTACGAAGAATGCCTGGCTACTGCCAAAGAAGCCCTTGAGCTGTGCATTGAGTACATGAGGGACAAGGGGATTCCCCTGCCAGAGGAAGTGGGGCGAGAGACGGTAGCCATCGCTTCATGAAGCGGCTCTCCCATCTGAAGACGAGGGAGGTAGTCCGAGGTCTAGGGAGATTAGGATTCATTCGGGTGAGGCAAAAGGGAGGGCACGCCATTTTCGAGCATCCCGATGGGCGATGGACGACCGTGCCCATCCATCCCACCAAGGGGCTTGACCCGCATCTGCTTCGCGATATGCTGAAGCAGATTCAGGTCAGCGAAGAAGACTTCCTGGAGGCTTTGGGAAAGCGGCGCTAGCCCTGCCCACCACGTAAGGGGTGCCCGGTCCTTGGGCGCCCTCGGTTGGTTGCACTAACCGCCGTTTAAGGGAATATTTGGTTGTGGAGGTGTCCCATGCGCCTGCGCCCCATTATCCGCCTCCTCCTGGCGGGCCTGCTGGCCGGCTCCGCCCTAGTGACCCCTGCTCCGTACGGGCGTGATTCATCACGCCCCATGGG
>JAUYDP010000062.1 GCA_030691805.1 Dehalococcoidia bacterium
GGCAGCCGGACTGGCGGCAGCCGCCGGCTTCGCTGTGGCGGCCTCGGGCGCTTTAGTAGGAGTCGAAGTGGGCGCCGCCGCTGGTGCGCAAGCCGCGCCCACTAAACCTATGCCCGCAATTCCGGCCATCTTCAGGAATTCCCTACGGTTGATCTGTTCTCCGCTCTTCATTATTCCCTCCTTTATTAACTCGTTCTTCATGTATACAAGCGTCTGAAGGCGTGAGTTTCACCACCAGTTTCGGCGGACTTAGTTTCGTCCACTTACGAACGAGGTAGGATTTCAATTCAAATAAGGTTTTCCTTGGGAAACGCCTGACTTATATGGTACACCTGATGACACCTTGCGCTACCCTGAAAACGATTAATTGCGCCTGGAAATCGCCAAAAATACCCATGGAGGGATGTATTGGCAAGGAGTTTGGCATATCCGGCGTTATTTGTCAAGGAGAACTCTGCCGGAGAGCGCCTTGACAGTATTCTCGTTTTCTGGTAATCTAGATAAAACAACATAGCTGAGCCGAATCCTCGAAAGAGGAACGGGGGAACCATATATCGGGGTGAATTCCGCCATGGGCGGATAGGCCAACTTCTTCCGGCCGAACCCGTCAGCTAACCTCGTAGGCATATGAAGGAGAGGCAAACTCGGAAATGGGCGCGCTTTGAGGAGCGAGAGGTTTGATGCCTCCGCTCCTTTTTGTTTTGTTTGATACCATAAGGAGGAAAATAATGGACAAGATCAAACTCACACCTTTTTTAACCGGAGTTATCCTCGGAGCCGGAGTTGGCGCGGGTTTGGCGCTTTTACTGGCGCCATGGCGGAGCGAGGATGTACGGCAAGCGCTGCGGCAGCAAGCACCAATAGTAGGCAATTACGGCAAAAAAGGAGCGGAACTAGCTCTGGCCCGGTTAAAGGAGGCCACCGACCGCGGCTGGCGCGAGCTAACCTCCAAGGCCGGAAAGGGTGGCGTGAATTCAGGCCCTGAAGACAATACTCCTCGACCTGTTGGAGAAGTGGCCCAGCCTAAAAACACATAAGATGCACCGCAGTAGGATGACAGGCCATACCGCTTACTGGGAGCTAGCGAAGAGGACAATAAGCAGCTTCACAGGTGATAATTGCCTGCATCTGGCGGCGGGCATAGCCTATTATGCCTTCTTCTCCATGTTCCCTCTTATTCTCGGCCTGATAGCTATCCTGGGACTTTTCCTGGAGCCTTTGCAGGTACAGCAACGGCTTCTAGATATGACCCTACAGGTTTTCCCATCTTCAGCGGACCTGGTAGCCAAAAACATCCAGGGAGTAGTGGTCTCGCGGGGAAGAATAGGTATCATCTCGCTGGTTGCCCTTCTTTGGTCGGCCATGGCAGTATTTTCAGCCGTGAGGATCTCCCTAAACCGGGCTTGGGGTGTCGAACGGGATCGGCCGTTCGTCCACCAAAAGCTCTTGGAGTTTGCGATGGTAGTGGGAATCGGCCTCCTGGTTTTAATCTCTTTGGCAGGAACAGCTTTCCTACGGTATGCGTCAGAATTCGCCCCAGAATGGCTTCGGATTCTGGGGGGCAGCCAAGCGGGCAATCTTACCGCAAGCCTGCTGCCAGCAGCCGTGTCTTTCGTCATCTTCACCACGGTATTCTGGTTCGTCCCTAACATTAAGGCTACATGGGGAGACATCTGGCCTGGAGCACTACTGACAGCAGTGCTCTTTGAGGTTGGCAAGAACCTCTTCGCCTGGTATCTGACCAGTTTCGCCAACTATGCGCTCATCTATAGCGCCCTGGCAGCAGTAGTGGCGCTACTATTTTGGGCTTACATTTCGGCAGTGGTCCTCCTTCTTGGCGCAGAATTTACATCGGAGTATTCACGGCTAATGGGATCTAGACACGAGGAACCTCTTAATTCTGCTTAACCCTGGCATAGCGGTCATAGGGTCAGAAACGAAATTAGATTCCTTATGGAGATGCCACACGGGACTCTCGAGATTATTCGGAGGGCGCTCATATGACCCTCGTCCAATAAGTGAGATTCATCCTGGTTTTGATGAGGAAGCGGAATGGCGAATCTTGACGCTTCTTCGGAAGGACGAGTGGGGTGACCAGCCTGGAACGGGCATGAACCTGAAGCACACTGACAGGAGGTAAAGAAGTGAGCAAAGCAATCCACATAACCGGACGAGCCGCCAGACATCTGAAAAAGCTATTGGACTCTCAATCTCACAGCCCAGGAGAAGGCCTGAGGCTGGTGCCAGCACCAGGGGGGCAGGCAGGTCTCGTGTTGGGCCATGTCCGAGAGCAGGACGCAGTGGTGAAGGCTGATGGCGTCCCGCTTCTGCTCGTCGAAGCGGCTTTGCTTCCGGTATTGAAAGGCGCCACTCTAGATTATAGAGAGGAGCCCGAAGGTCGTCGTTTGACCCTTACTATATAGCCGAACGTCCCTTTACGGAGGAAAAAATGCCTGATTTAGAACTTTCTAAGGGTAAGCGGGCAAGAAAGACCGACCTTAAAACGGGGCCGGCAACGCTACGGGAAAGCGAGTCCGAAGTGGGTCAGAGAAAAGCCCATGTGGTACGCAGTTGATCTGGAAGGAAGGAGGACTGAGGCATGACTGACGACCCGCAGCAGCTACGATCGGTTGTCGCTCAACGGTTGGGAGAAAAGAAGCTAATACTGGTTTCCAACCGAGAACCATATGTGCACGATTACGTTGGCGGAGAGCTTAAGTGCACGACTCCGGCCAGCGGCCTCGTTACAGCCCTAGAGCCGGTGATGTGCGCCTGCGGGGGTACTTGGGTAGCCCACGGTAGCGGCAACGCCGACAGGGAACTGGTAGACGGGGAGAACCGCATCATCGTTCCCCCTCATGCCGGCAACTATTGCCTCAAGAGGGTCTGGCTGAGCAAGGCGGAGGAGGAGGGTTACTATTACGGCTTTGCGAATCAGACCCTCTGGCCCTTGTGCCACCTTGCCCACACGCGTCCTCGGTTCGACGCAGTGCATTGGCGCACGTACAAGGCCGTGAACTGGAAGTTCGCCCAAGCCGTATTGCAAGAGGCCGGCTCCGATCCAGCTTTAGTCTTTGTCCAGGATTATCATTTTGCCCTCCTACCCAAAATGTTGAAGGAGAACCGCCCCGACCTGTTGATTGCGCACTTCTGGCACATCCCCTGGCCCAACCGGGAGGCCTTTGCCATCTGCCCCTGGGGCAATGAGCTTCTAGAAGGCCTGCTGGGGAATGACCTGTTGGGTTTTCAGACACAGCAGCACTGCAACAACTTCATGAGAACTGTGGATGGGGCTCTGGAAAACATCGTCGACTACGAGCAGTTCGCCGTTCTACACCGAGGACATCGGACTCTGGTGAGGCCCTTTCCTATCGGAGTGGACAGCGAAGCCATCTCCCGATACGCTCAATCCCCCGAGGCCGTAGCCCATACAGATAGGTTGAAACACGAGCTTGGCTTGTCCGGCCAGATGGTAGGGCTGGGGGTGGACCGGATCGACTACACCAAAGGCATCCCGGAACGCTTCCTTGCCATCGACCGCTTCCTGGAGAGACATCCCGAATACCAGAAGAAGTTTACCTTTCTCCAGATAGGTCCCGTTAGCCGGATCAATATCAATGAGTACAAAGCCCTCAACGATGAGTTATATCACTTGATGGTAGATATCAACCACAAACATGGGGCAGATCGCTGGACTCCAATACACATGATAAAGGGCAATTACCCACGGGAGGCGCTGGTAGCCTTCTTCCGCTTGGCGGACGTGTGTATCGTAAGCTCGGTCGACGATGCGATGAACCTGGTAGCCAAGGAGTTTGTTTCGGCCCGCCCGGATGGCAACGCCGCCCTTATCTTGAGCCGGTTTGCGGGGGCAGCCGAGGAGCTGAGCGAGGCTGTCCTCGTCAATCCCTACGACATCGATGGTTTCGCCGATGCCATCAAGCAGGCCTTGGAAATGCCACAGCAAGAAAAGGAAAGGCGCATGGCCAGAATGTGGCAGGCAGTTGCAGAGAACAACACGTATAAGTGGGCAACCAAAATCATCACGGAGATAAGCCGTCTTGCATAAGCCAAGTAAGTGTTCAGAAGTTCTTGGGGTGCCAACCGGACTTTGCGAACTTGAAACCCGTCACAGCCCTTACGACATGGGGGGTTGTGATGGCATTTCTGTAGCTAGGGATGCCAACCAGGATGTCGGCGCTCCCAATGCTCCGGATCCGGGCTAGGACATCCTCGCTAAAGAGGGTGGGAAACGGTTCCATTGCGTCCTCGTGGTAGCGTTCAGGTTAACAGAGGGGACACAACCTGTCAAACCGTAGCTAGTCAGGGTAGTTAGTCAGCGACCTTCGCGCACAGCGTCTGAATTTCGCTTGACAAGAATGACAATCTATTGTAGACTGCCGCCAACTGTGCGCCTATTAGTCAATAGTTTGCTCTGCCAATATTTCACGAGGAGGAAGGCGATGGGTCCATCCAGGCGGGCGCTGGCGGCGGTGGTGGTGGGGATAGTGATTGCGTCCTTTGTGTTTCCATATACGGCTTGGGGAGAAAGCCCCCAGGTAGGGGGCTATGCCACCGTTCAGAATACTGACGGCGACGGTTTGCGTCTCCGCTCCGGCATATGGTCAGGAATCCTTTGGAACCTTCCTGAGGGCGATATGGTGAAGGTGTTAGACGAGGCTACCGACCGGGCCGGCGACTCCTGGTACCAGGTAGAAGTTGAAGGGACGGAGGGTTGGGTCTTCGGCTCGTATCTAGGCCAGATCAGCGGGGAGGAATCGGAGCGCCGTTCCTCCACAACCCGTGGTGGCATCCGCAGCACCGCCGCCGACATCGCCGTCCAATACGAGGGATACAGGTATGTATGGGGCGGTAAGTCTCCCGCAACCGGGTTTGATAGCTCCGGTTTCCTCTTCTACGTTTACCAGACCCTCGGTCGGCCTATTCCCAGGGACTACTGGGGCATGATGGAGGAGGGCACGCCGGTGTCTGCCAA
>JAUYDP010000088.1 GCA_030691805.1 Dehalococcoidia bacterium
TCCATCATCTCTGGCACAGTAAAGGGCCCGACCGGCTCCCCCTTGGATGGGGCATGGGTCTGGGCCGACTTGCCGCGAACTTCCAACAGCCCCGCCCGGTTCGTCAAGGGACAGGTGAGCAAGGATGGGGGTAAGTATAGCCTGTGGCTGCCGTCCAGCAGTACCTATAATATCCGGGCTGCTGTGGCCGAGGAGAGAGGCTACATTTCCCCGGAGATGGTGGCAGTCACCATCACCGTGCCCGCGACCATCACCCAGGACCTGCAATTCAGGCAATCTGACGCCCGGATTCAGGGGGTTGTAACGCTGGGCGGCTCTGCTCACGCCTCTTTCGTCAGGGCTTGGGGTGAGAAGGGAGGCCAGGCGACGGCCACTGCGGGTGACGACGGGAGTTATACCCTGAGCGTCACCAAGAACGACCGCTGGCGCCTCGTGGCGGTGTCAGAGGTTGGAGGGAAGCTCTACCGCAGCGACCCGGCGATAATCTCTGTAGGCGAGACAACTCCGATCATCTTCAACCTGACGCTGAAGGAGGTAGGCACAGTCCCAACTTCTGTCTCCATAACCTTTGATGCCAGCCAGATGCAGGTCATTAGCCTCTCTGACGGCACCCAGGTCACCATACCCGGAGGGGCGCTGGCGGTCTCCGGGACCGTAAGCGTTCTGGCGGTGCCCAAGTCCAGTGTGCCCGCCCAGAAAGGGGCGGAGCCCTTGAGCCTGGGCTACGACCTGGCGGCCACTTACGCCGATGGCAACGCCATTACCAGCTTCTTGCGGAATGTTACGGTGGTTATCAACTACACCGAGGCGCAACTGGCGGCCCTGGGGATTACCGAGGACCAGGTGGTGGCCAAGTACTGGGATACCACGACCTCTACCTGGAAGACCCCTGACAACGTCATTCAGGACAGGGAGAACAATACCCTGACCATATCCACCAACCACTTCACCATCTTCGCGGGCGTCTTGGGCAGCGGAGACATCACGGCCGGGGCACTGACCAAGATCTACGTGCCCTTTGCGGCAAAGAACAGCAGCGGGGGGTGGTAAAGCCTTCACGTCGGGGACCCTACTTCAACGAAGCCGTGTTCCACGCCATACGCCCAGGCGTCGAGCCATGGAGGCCTGATGCCCGATTGGCTTAGAATCGTGGCCACGTGGGAACGGTGCTCGGTGCCGTGGTTAATAGCCTGGATCAAAGGGATCGCCGCCTGGATGGCGAACGGCTTGCCCTGCCAGGCGTTCGGCTTGGTCAGCCACGTGCCTCGGAGCACCTGAGTGGGCTCGATTCCCGCTGCAATACCTACCAGTTTCTCACCGCTGCGGCGGGCCCGCTGCCGAAGCTCATCGAAGCTGGGAAAGCCAATGCCGGCGCTGAGCGTATGAACAGGCTCGTGGTCTGTCAGTAGGTTCACGTAGATTTCCTCACACGCGAGGATGTGGAGCAACGTATCCCGAACACGGCCGTAGGTTCCGGGTGCGGTGGCATCCAGTTGCTCGTCGTTGAGTCCGGCGCAGGCGTCCAGCACGCGCAGGTTCGCCCACAAGTTGTGTCTGAAGAGTTCGGTCAGAGTGTCCATCGGGGGCATCCTCCTTAAAATTGGCCGGACAGGCCTTTTAGCTACTAAACTGAAGGCTTTTGAGGCGCCTTGCGAGCTAGAATGGCCAGGGACCCAACGACGATGACCACCAGCCCACCCAGGGCATAGAGCTTGAGAAGTGGGTTGGGCAGGGCTATGGCCAGGGTGCCGAGAAGGGCCGAGAGTGCCCAAAGGATAAAGACGATGTGTCGCTCTGACACGCCAAGGTCCTTAAGCCGGTAGTGAATATGTATGCGGTCTCCCAGGAAGGGTGAGCGTTTCTGGGAAAGCCTCCGGAGGATTATCCAGGCAGCGTCCAGAATCGGAATAGCCAGGACCAATAGCACTGTGGCAGCCTTTGCGCCTCCAATTACCGATAGCGAGGCCAGGGCATATCCGCAGAACAAAGCGCCGCAGGTGCCCAAGGTCAGCCGCGAAGGGTAGAGATTAAAGGGCAGAAAGCCCAGCACTGCCCCTGCCAGTGCCAGGGGTAGTATGGCTATTGTGAACTGGCCGGTGTCCACGCTGCGCACAAAGAGGATAGTAGAGGCGATCACGGTGATCCCGCCAGCCAGTCCGTCCAGACCATCTATGAAGTTGACGGCGTTCATGGCCCCCACCAGCCAGACGATTGTGAAGGGGATGGAGGCGTATATTGGAAGCCAGATTAAGCTGTCCGTTAGGCCCGACGCCAGTGGGTTGGCGACGGCATCTATAATGATGCCGCTGACAAGTGCAAGACCGGCGGCGGCCACCTGTACGGCCATTTGTGGCCAGGCGCCAAGTTCCCGGCGATCATCCCATGCGCCCATGGCCACCACCGCCGAGCAGCCCACAAGAAGTCCGACGATCTTCTTTATCTCCTCTGCGGTCCTTCCTTCAACCCACGGCATGGTTGCCAGGATGGCTATTACAAAGGCCACGTAGAGCGCGATGCCTCCCAGACGGGGCTTGATGGGGCCTTCCTGCCGAGGACGGGGGCGGTCGGCGAAACCGTATCGTAGGGCTTTCGCCCGCAGGAGCGGGCTGGTCCCGAAAGAAATCAAGAAGGCTACCAGAAAGGCAGCTACAAATACCAGCGCCTGCTTATCTAAAAGCAACGTCATCCGGCAGCAAAAAGCCCCAAGCGGTAAGCCCGGGGTCTTTTACTATAAGGTATTCTTTCAGCCCTAGCAGCTCTAGCTCTCGAATTGGGCGCCGAAATTGCCGTCGAAGCCTTCCAAGAAGAGGTGAACGTCCAGGACGTCGTCAGCGCTCACCGGCGCTGCCTCGCTGAACCGAGCCAGCTCTTCAGGCGTAAGGTCGGTGATAACTGGGGCGTTGGAGCCTTCCTTTATCAATGCCGCTACCAGTCCTCTGGCGCCGCAGTTCCGGCAGGATACGCTGATGAACCAGAGCTCTTGCTGGTGATAAACGATACCGATATCCCCCGCCTCATAGCGCCGGCCACATTCGGTACAATTGATAGTGGTCATCAGGTCCTTCACCTGGTGGTCGTCCATTTACCCTCCTACGAGCCAGAAGACTTGGGTTTGTCGAAATCCTCCAGGTCCAGGCTATTGATGAAATCGCGGAAGGGGGCCAGCTTCTGGATCTCCTCTTCGGTTAACTTCCTGGCGTATTCGCCACCCTTTAATACCTCCGGCTCCATCACTATACCTGCCTTGTCCAGCACCGATTCAGCAGCGAAGATGGGCGCGCTGACCCTTACGGCCAGTGCCACAGCATCACTAGGACGGGAATCTACCTCCAGGTAGCGTCCGCCTGCATCCATTATAATACGAGCAAAGAAGGTGTCGTTGGCTAAATCGTTAATGATTATGGACGTCACCTGTGCCCCTAACTCCCCGATGATGGACTTCATGAGGTCATGGGTTAGAGGTCGTGCCACCGAGACCTTCTGCAGTTCGTAAGCAATGGAATCTGCCTCGGCTGGGCCGATCCAAATAGGTAGATACCGGTCCGTGTTCTTCTCTTTCAGTATCAGCACGCGCTGGTAGTTCACCAGGCTAACTCGGATGCTCTCCACGGTCATCTCGATCACGTCCAACCTCCTGAGTACCCTTGGACACTAACTCCCTCGGAATACGCGGGTAAAGGTCGAAGGGCAACACCACACTTGAACATTTCTAATATAACAATCCAGCACACCTTTTTCAACCCTATAGGTTTTTTGACATTTGGTGTCTTTGATAGGCTATAATACGGCCAATGATCCGGAAGATGGGCGGGCGGCGTTTACTGGTGGTTTGCCTGTTGCTATTCGCGACTTCAGTGTCTTGCATCCCGCCGGAAGGGGTAGACCGTATTGCTGCGCCTTACACTGAGGATACCATCAGGTACCATCTTGAGTCCATGTTCAACAGGGCAGCTTCAAATATTCTTTCTTCCACGGAGCCAGGTCTACTTGCTGACCAGGATCTGGGAGAGATAGGACTGGTAGACGAATATTTCGTGTTAAACGGCCAGGTGAACAGGCTTAGTAAGGAGCTAACCGCCGCCAGGGCCCATGATACAGGCACGATGAATATCTTGAGCGACCAACTGGACTGGGCACGAGGTAGGCGGCAGCTTCTCAAGGGACAGGTGGAGTCCATTATCACTAAACAGGTGGGCGAGGCGCTTTTGGCGGAAGGACTGGAACCTCCCAATATACCCCAAGGGGCGAATTGGTCGTTCCCCCCTTCGACATTCTTCCTGTTGAAATCACCCTTTGTGCTGGTCGTTTCCCCTAGAGATCGGATAGAGATAACCAGCAGTTACCTGCTGGCCTCCCAACTCTCCCTTTCAACCAGAGAGGGTATCGAGAGCCAGGTAGAAGGTGAAGGCGTCTCGGCAGTGGTAGGGGGTACGGAAGGATTCAGCCTGTATCCTGCATGGGTCTCAGAGGACGAATCCTTGCGGCAAACGCTGGAGATAGTGGCGCACGAGTGGACCCATGCCTATCTGTTCCTCTTCTTCCCACTTGGACGGGCCTATTTCCAGGACTACCAGATGCGGACGATGAACGAGACCGTGGCGGACATCGTTGGACGGGAGATTGGGGAAAGGGTCTACCGGCAGTATTACGCAGCGCTGGAACCACCGGCTCCTCAGGCCGCTGCCGCCGCGGTTGGGGAAAGGGATTCCGACTTCGGGCGGCAACTACGAAGCATCAGGGCGGCTGTGGAGCCTATGCTCGCTGAAAGGAGGGTGGAAGAGGCAGAGGCTTACATGGAGGCAGCCAGAAAACGACTGGCCGACAAGGGCTACTACTTACGCCGGCTCAATCAAGCGTACCTCGCCCTTCATGGGACCTATGCTACCAGGCCGGGATTCGAGTCAGCTATCGGAGCGGAGCTTAAAGCTATTCGTGCTAAAAGCTCGACGCTGGGTGAGTTCGTCCGCCTGGTGGGTAACGTTGCCAGCCCTGGTGACTTGCCACATCTTTCGGATTAGTGTACTCTAGAACTTAGCCTCTGAATGGCGGAATTGTTACCAAGGAGGAATCATGGCAGTAAGCAATGAACAGCTCCTGAAGGCGCTCAACACCGATCTGGCCGCGGAGCTGTCGGCCATCGTTCAGTACATGTGGCACCATGT
>JAUYDP010000216.1 GCA_030691805.1 Dehalococcoidia bacterium
GAAGGTGTGGTCTTGTTGCCCCGTTTCCGCTCCGAAGCACGCAGTTAACGTGAAAGCCTAATGGCGTTATGTAAATAGCCGCAGTGCTGCGCCTCGCAAGACGCCTGGTTGATACGTGTATCGCCGACCTCGACTTCTACCCCGACCTTTGCCGCCTACCATGTTATCTGAACTTCAGCCTTAATACCCGGTCATCATCTGGCCCCGGGCTGCCACGGCCATCTCGGTTGCTGGTGAGGATGTAAAGCGTGCCGTCCGGCCCCTCGGAGACATCTCTCAGCCGGCCGTACTGCCCTTCGAACAGGGTCTCGAAGCTCTGCGCCTTCCGGGGATCGTTCGGGTCAAGGGTGAGCCGGTAGAGGGCCTGCCCGCGCAACCCGGTGAAGAGCAGGGAGCCCGCCCACGGACCCCGGGTCACGAACGTGGCTCCTCCGGGCGCCCAGGTTACACTGTCGCCGCTTTGTAGGACCGGCGAGACCATGCCCTCCCGTGTCTCATTGCCGCTGATCACCGGCCAGCCATAATTCTTTCCCGGATCTATCAGGTTCACCTCGTCCTGGCAGCATCCCTTCTCGCCGCTGGGGCCGTGCTCCGTTTCGTAAAGGCGCGCGGTCCCCGGCTGCCATGCCAGGCCCTGAGGGTTGCGATTGCCATAGGAGTAAATGTAGGAGTTTGGGAATGGATTATCCTTTGGAATGGCGCCATCGGGCTCAAGCCGCAGAATCTTCCCGTTCAGTGAGGATAGGTCTTGCGCCAGCGAACGATTGAAGGTCTCACCCATGGTCCAATAGAGCTTGCCGTCCGGCCCGAACTTCACCCGGCCGCCGTCGTGGTTGGTTCCTCCGGGGATGCCGTCCAGCAGCACCTTGTCTAATATGCCCTTGCCGGTGCCCGGATCTTCACGCAAGCGTGCCAGCCGGTTTATCAACCGGCCTCCAGGGCCCCTGAAGGTGTATGCCACGTAAATAAATCTATTTTGAGCAAACTGGGGGTCCAGCGCCAAACCCATAAGGCCAGACTCACCGGTCTCCGCCACATCCAGGGTAGCCCATGGCTCAGGCCGCAGGATGCCGTTACTTACAACGCGAATTCGACCCGGACGCTCCGTTAGGAATATACGGCCGTCGGGGGAGAAGTCTATGGCCCAGGGAGTCTGGAGCCCGTTCAAAAGTACCTCTAGGCTGGGGATTAGCGCCCGTACAGGAGGCTTAGGCGTCGGCGCGCTTTGGACAGAAGGTGAAGGAATAATAATAACCGCTGGAGAAGTTGTGGTGGTGGCTGATGGTGAGACCGTGGCCACAAGTGTGGCAGTGGGTGATGGTGGACCTCCAGCGGTTTGTATAGGCCGTGGGCCAGACTCCGGCTGGCCACATGAAAAGGCCAGGGCGGCAGCGACAGAGAGAAAAACCAGATCCCTAACCCGCCCGATCACTCCAACCGGCTCCTACGGCGCCGGTGAACCACAACGCATTAAGATGTTGTCCTATGATTATGTAAAGTGTACCAAAGCTACCACTGCACGGAGTGACGTGCCACCTCAGGTCTGATTGCCAGGTTGAGGCTCTTCCCGAAGGCCTAGGATCTCTTTCGCTATCTCCAGAGAGGTGCCATCCCCGTCAGCGGCCCTTGATTTAAGGGCCACAATGGGCTTGTGCAGTATCTTGTTGGCAATGGCCTTAGTCAGCGAGTCCACCAGGTCCAGTTCCGTTTTGGAAAGGGCAGCCAGCCGCCCCCCCATTCTGGCGATCTCACCCTGGCGCACATTCTCCGCCTTGGAACGGAGGGCCTTAATGGCTGGAACCGCCTGTAGGGAACCCCACCAGGTGAAAAACTCCCTCAACTCTTCTTCGATGATTACCTGCACCTTGGTTGACTCGTCCTGCCTCCGCTGGAGGTTCTGGCGCAATACCTCACCCAGGTCATCAATATCGTACAAATGTGCGCCTTCGATTTCGCTAACCTCAGGCTCGATGTCCCGGGGCACGGCCATATCCAGAAGGACCAGCGGGCGGCCTTCCCGGCTGGCCATCGCCGCCTCCACTATTTCCCGCCGAATGATGGGCCTGGGCGAATCCGTGGAGCTTATGACTACGTCAGCCCGTTGCAGGGCAGCGGCAATAGAATGGCTGTCCACAGCCAGTCCTCCGAAGCGCTCCGCCAGGGAGCGCGCCCTTTGGGAGGTGCGGCTTAAGACCAGTATCTCGCCAATACCGTTGTCCCGTAAGGTCTTGGCGGCCAGCTCGCTCATCTCCCCGGCGCCAACGAGCAGGAGTGTCTTGCCGGCCAGGCCACCTAGATGGCTCCTGGTGATCTCTACCCCGGCGTAGCTGAAAGAGGCAGCGTTCCTCCCGATGGCCGTCTCGTTGCGGGCACGCTTGCCGGCGATAAGGGACTGGGAAAAAAGGCGGGCCAGGACCGGCCCCATACGTCCGCTTTCCTGCGCCAATTCCTGGGCGTTCCTGACCTGTCCCAGTATTTGTGGCTCTCCAACTACCATGGAGTCCAGACCACAGGCTACCTTTAAGAGATGCCTGGCGGCGGCGACTCCCTGGAATTCATAGGTGTGGGGGCCTACCGGAATGCTTCCTGCTCGATGCTGCAAGAAGAGAAGAGCGCTTTCGCCCTGGTCGGAGCAAAGCCCATAGATCTCTGTGCGGTTGCACGTGGATAGAATAACGCCTGCTGTCAAATACAGCCCCAGATCTGCCAGTGCGTCGGGGAGGTCCTTATTTCCTACCGCAACCTTTTCTCGTATCCCTAAGGGCGCGGAATTGTGGTTCAGTCCGATGACGAATAACTGGGACCTTCTCAAGGGGCAACTACCGCTTTAAGTGGATACGCCACGTTTCAATTCCCAACTGTCCCATAGTATACATTTCTAGTATCCCCCTGGCAACCACCCTTCCGGAGAGTGTCGAACATCATCCAACTCCGTAGCCGGGGTCGTCCCTGACCCCGGCCGTCGGCATCGGGGCCTGCCCTGAACGGAGTGAAGGGACGATGCCGACTACGTAACTCTTTCAACAGTCTCCTTCCGGAGTGTGTTGAAAAATCGGATAGCAGGGACTTTCTAGTTTGGTTTCGCCTCAACAAGCGTCCTTCCGTAAAGTGTTGAATAATCGGATAGGAGGGGCTTCCCAGCCCTTCTTACGGCTCTGGATAAGCCCCACACTCGAACGATAACGGGTTTTTAGTCCAGAGCTTTACATATAAAAAGTGCGGGCCGTATAATAAAAATCACCAAGTCTTTCAAGGAGAATGCGGCGTGTTACGTACGCTCAAATATACGGTTACAATTATCGGTCTGCTCATATTGGTTGGGTTGTCGTTTGGCAGCGGTTTCGGTCTCGCCCGTTTTACGACCGCCGCTCCCCTTGCTCCACGGATCGAGTCGCCGGATTATTTCAAGGTCTTCTGGGAAGCCTGGGGCATAACCCAACAAAACTTCGTTGACCCGAAGGCCCTGGACCCGCTACGAATGACCAGGGGCGCCATCAAAGGGATGCTGGACTCCCTGGGGGACCCTCACACCGGCTACGTTGACCCCCAACTATATAAATTCGAGCAGGCTGACCTGGAGGGCGCATTCGACGGAATCGGGGCACAGGTGGGTATTCAAAACCGCCGGTTGACCGTCATAGCACCCATGGAGGGGTCGCCGGCTGAGAAAGCGGGCATACGGCCCGGTGACCTCATTCTCCAGATTGACGGCAAGGACACCACCGGCATGTCCGTTGCCGAGGCCGTGAGCAAGATCCGGGGGCAACGAGGGACAAAAGTGAAGCTATCTCTCCTCCATGAAGGTGATAAGCGGCCGACAGAGGTTGAGATCGTTCGAGACCAGATAAAGCTGCCGTCCACAAGCCGCAAGATACTCCCCGGCAACATCGGCTATGTGCGCCTGGCCTTCTTTAGCGAAAAGGTCAAGGATGAGCTGAAGCCGGTACTGGAATCCCTGGTAAAAGGCCAGGTAGACGGGCTGGTCCTGGACCTGCGAAACAACCCCGGCGGACTTCTAGATGAGACTATCTCGGTGGCCAGCCAGTTCATCAAGCAAGGAGTGGTGGCCTACCAGGTAGACAAGGATGGCAAAAAGACTGAATATCCGGTGAGGCCGGGCGGAATCGCCACTGATATCCCCATGGTAGTCCTGGTGAACAAGGGCAGCGCCAGCGCCAGCGAGATCCTGGCCGGGGCCATCCAGGACGCCGGGCGCGGGGTGATTATTGGGGAAGAGACCTTTGGCAAAGGCTCGGTCAACCGGTTCCACGAACTGAGCGATGGCTCGGCGCTTTACGTTACCTTTGCCCGCTGGCTGACTCCCAAAGGGCGCCTTATCGAAGGCAAAGGACTGCTTCCGGATATCGAGGTGCCTCAGACAGAGGACGACCGGCAAGCAGGCCGGGACCCCCAGCTTGATCGGGCCCTGGAGTACCTCAAGACGGGTCGCTAAATGAAGACCTATGTTTTTGGACTCGAGCTAGAAAGGTAACTATAATTCCTTCTCCTGCAATAGCTTTTACCGTATGACAGAGGCCGGCCAACTTGTCCACCTTCTACTGATTTGTGCGTAGGTTCCTAATCCTTATAGCCGCGTTCCGCCGGATGACCGAGGGGCCAAGAAAAACACGGCCCAGGGATCTGGGCAAGCCCGCCCGAGGCTAAAGTCAGATCGGGCGCAGCGGCGACAGTGTCCCATGCAGGCTCTTTAGCCTTCTGCGCAGTGGTTAGTATGTCTTCATCTAGGCTTCGTAGTGTTGAAATTACTCTGTCCGGGCTGAAGCCAGGCCAAAGGGTAAGGCGTGGCCAGGTAAGGTTTAGGGCATCTCCGCCAGGATTACATTGACGTTTCGCTCGTTGCCATCCGGACTTACGATGGTGAGCCTCATTTTGTCCCCAATCTTGTGACCTGAAATAACCCGAAGCAACTCAGAGGGTAGGGTCAACGGGAAACCGTCTGCGGCGATTATGATATCCCCGTTGTCTATACCTGCCTGGGCAGCTGGAGACCCCGAGGCTACCCCGGTAACCATCAGTCCCTCTGCCATCGGCAGGTCCCGACCCCCCACAAACCCAGGGGCGATGGCATGCACGGTCGCTCCGATCCACGGCTTGGCCATCTTACCCTTAGATACCAGCTCTTCCAGCACCGGCTTGGCCCGGTTGATAGCAATGGAAGAAGCCAGAACGGTTTGGGAACCGCGCCGGGAATAAACCAGGGAGGTGTTTATTCCAACCACTTCTCCACACAGGTTGAGAAGCGGGCCTCCACTATCGCCCGGGTGTAGATCCGCGTTGGTCTGTATAAAATCAGCGCGGCGGCCGTCCCCAGGAACGGCGCTTACTACCAGTCGCAACACTTCCGCCTCGTGGGCATTTGGTGGATTGGGAAGGAGCGGGCTGAAGCCAATAGCCACCACTCCTTCCCCTAGCGCCAGGGCGTCCGAATCGCCAAAGGTCAGCGCAGGTAGGTCTGGGCCTTCTGACTTCAACACGGCCAGGTCGGTGGCCGGATCTGCGCCTATTACACGAGCCGAA
>JAUYDP010000353.1 GCA_030691805.1 Dehalococcoidia bacterium
ACCTGTTTGCCGGCGTCGTCTATCACCCAAACGTTCCAGGGCTCGTTCACAGGGTCGGTGCGGAGCACTACATTGGTCCATCCGGGGTCCCTGCTCTCCTGCCCCGTCGGCACCGATATGGTGGACCAGGGTCCAGCGGCCGAAGCCACCACTACCCTGACGTTGTTTACTACCCCTCCCTGGTTATCTCGTATGAATACCTTGATCTGGACCAGGCCGCAGTTCGGCTCCCACATAACCCCCTGAGAATTGTACTGGTACGGGCTTGGGGCTGGCGCCGGGGCGGGAGATGGAGAGGGAGCGGGAGCCGGCAAAGCGCCTGGAACCGTCTCGGTGGTAGCGGCGCTTGCGGGTATGAGCCCCGCCTCCTTGGCGATGTCACCACCATTGACGATGGTTACTTCGCCAGCCTTGGCCCAAGGCATGTCAACCTTCCACTGCTGCATGGCATCTCGCTGGTTTCGGATCACGAACGCGGGGCCCACGTCAACCACCCTGGTGGTGGGCAGGCCATGGGTCCGCACGGGGTCCGCGTTAGCCATGTAAACCGCCTTGATGGCGGGGTTGGCGTCCAGGAGGGCCAAGCGCTCCGCGGTTATCTGGCTGAAGGGCTTGCCCGCTTCAGCGAAAGATGCCGGCTTCGGGATGGCGCGTACCGTTGCCAGCCAGTCATCCTTGCCCATGGCACTTAGCTCATCGAAGACGTTTAGGAAGAAGAGCCCCTGCCCAGGCTGCCACTGAAGCACGTACTTTTGGGTGCCCTGGTTTGTAAACCCCTTGTACTGGAAGCGCCTGGAGGACACGTAGCCCACCCTGGAGACGCCGCCGATAGACTTGAACTGGGTCCAGAAGGAGACGCCTCCCTCATCGGTGATGCCATACCCGGAGCCTCCGGCCCCGCCCTGGCCGTTGGCCTGAGTATAGAAATGCCCGCCCGGGACGTCGTAGTCCGGGTCCTGTGCCATTACCAGACCGGGTGATAGCGGGAACGCCGAAAGAACCAGAATCAGCGCTGCCAAGGTGCCTAGCTTCTTCATGGGCCTCCTGTCGTCTTGAATATTTCCAACAACCCCTATCTGATCCCCTGGAAAGCCTTGCGGGCCGTCTCCACTGTGATTTCCAGGTCCTCTTGCGAATGGGCCAGAGAGACAAAGGACGCTTCGAACTGGGAGGGGGCAAAGTATACACCCTCTTCTAGCATAGCATGAAAGTAAGAGGAGTAAAGCCGGGTGTTGGATGTCTTAACCGTCGCATAACTGCTAATTGGCTGATCTGTGAAGAATGTCGTAAACATAGAGCCAATACGGTTCTGCGAGATGGGGACCCCCGCCTCCGCAGCGGCATTGGCGATGCCGTTGCAAAGGAACTGGGCCTTCCGGTCAAGGGAATCGTAGAACCCCGGCTCGCGCAATAATTTCAGAGTCTCTATCCCCGCAGTCATGGCTAACGGGTTTCCGGACAGAGTGCCTGCCTGATAGACCGGCCCCTCCGGCGCCATCCGAGCCATGATTTCCGCCGGACCCCCATAGGCGCCGACAGAAAGCCCGCCGCCGATTATCTTGCCCAGACAGGTCAAATCTGGGGTGACGCCGTAGACGGCCTGAGCGCCACCGTACGACACCCTGAACCCGGTAATAACCTCGTCGAAAATCAGCAGGGCGCCGTGCTGGGAACACAGGTCTCTAAGCCCTGGCAAGAATCCCGGCTCCGGCAGGACCACACCCATGTTGCCAGCTACCGGCTCCAGTATGACGGTGGCGATTTGCCCGTAATTAGCATCGAATAGATCGGCCACCGTCTGCAGGTCATTATATTGGGCGACCAGCGTGGTGCTTGCGGCGCCTACCGGCACGCCGGGGCTATCTGGGATCCCCAGGGTCAACGCGCCGCTGCCGGCAGCCACAAGCAGCATGTCAGAGTGGCCATGGTAGCATCCTTCGAATTTTATGATCTTCTCACGCCTGGTAAAGGCCCGGGCCAGTCGCAGCGCCGACATGGTCGCCTCGGTGCCACTGGTAACAAAGCGGACCTTTTGAATCGAGGGAAATGCCTCCGTGACCATACGCGCCAGGACCACTTCCTGTTCGATAGGCGTGCCGAAGCAGGTGCCCCGAGCCACGGCCTCCTGTAGGGCGGCCACCACCTGTGGATGGGCGTGGCCCAGTATAAGCGGGCCCCATCCACATACATAGTCTATATAAGCCCGACCGTCCACGTCATAGAGCCGCGAGCCGCGGGCTTTCTCCACGAAGAACGGCTCGCCGCCCACGGCCTTGAAGGCCCGTACCGGGCTGCTCACCCCTCCGGGGAGAAGTCTCTTCGCCTCCTCGTAGAGCTGGCTGGACTTATTCAATGCCTCTCCATTAACAACTACCCGCAAGATGCTTTGTGATTATCCACCTTAGGTATTTAACCACAGAGAACACAGAGAGCACAGAGACTAAAAAAGAAGAAACTCAGCGCTCTCCGCGGTCTCCGCGGTAAATCCTAAGATAACACCCTACTAGAATGAATCAAGAAACTCAGGTTTCTCCGTGGTCTCTGTGGTAAAATCTTGAAAATCTCCACTACACCCAGGCTTTTTTTGCGACGTGGCCGCGGAAATTCCAATTGACGGCCCAAAGGGGCAGTACGTTCCCGCGCAGAAAGCCCACCCGGTGAAAAATAGAGGTGAAGCTGAAAGTCTGGTTCCAGGCCCAGTCGTGGCCTTGCTGAAGGGTCTTGACGCTCATCAGCTTTGGCTCAAAGACCACATTATCTAGACGGTATTTGGACCAATCCCGGGTCAAGATGCGCCCATCTCTCTCCATCTGGTTATGAATGGAAGTCCCCGGGTAGGGTGTGAGGATGCCATATTGCGGGGTCTCGATGCGGGTCCGTTTCACGAAATCTACGGTCTCTTCGAACACGTCCTCAGTGTCGTAATCAAAGCCGAAGATAAATGAGCCGGCGATGGGAATTCCGTAGGAGTGTATCTTCTTTATGGCCAACTCGTACTCTTCGACTCGGTTGGATCGCTTGGATACCGAGGCCAGGCTCATGGGGGAAAGCGACTCTATCCCGACGAAAAGGCCGGCGCAGCCACTGGCAGAGGCCAGGTCTAGAAGCTCAGTATCTCTGGCCATATTGATGGAAGCCTGGCCAATCCAATGGATCTTATAGGGGATGAGGGCACGGAAAAGCTCCTTGGCCCTCTTGGGATTCCCTACGATATTATCGTCCACGAAGAAGACGAGACTTCCATTCCGTACGCTTTCCAGCTCCTGCAACACCTGGGGAATCGGCCTGAAGCGGTAGGTCCTGCCGAAGAAAGAGGTCACGGTGCAGAAAGCGCAGGAGTAGGGACAACCTCGGGTAGTGGCCAGGCTGACATTGATGCGGTAGCCCTTCGGAGGGAACAAGTCTCTTCTTGCCCACGGTAGGTCTGCCAGGTCCGGGCGTGCCGTGCTACGGTATACCTTCTTTAGAGCTCCATTACGGAAGTCTTGAACGACCACAGGCCACACGTCCTCGGCCTCTCCCACGACTACTGCATCAGCGTGTTGCGATGCCTCCTCGGGCAGCACCGAAGGGTGTATGCCCCCTAAGACTACCTTTGCTCCTGTGTGGCGGAAGCTATCGGCCAAGCGGTACGCCCTTGGAGCAGTCTGCGTAACAGCCGTTATTCCCACCAGATCAAACTTAGCATCGAGGTCGAGGGGAGCCAGATTTTCATCTACCAGGGAGATCTCTACACCAGGCGGAGTCAGGGCCGCCACGATACCCAGGTTCATGGGCGGCGCCAGGGAGTGGTAACGCCGAGACCTTTTCACGGCCTCTTCCCGAGCAGGGGCAATCAGAAGCAGTTTCATGCAAGCAATTCTGGTCTGAGCAGGTCACTAATCCTCATAATACTTGACCCTGGCCTTCTTGTATTCCTTAGTGCTGAAGAGCAGATTATAGTCTTGGATACCTGTTTTTAACGAAATTTCGGAGGTTACCTGCCAGCAGCCATCCACCGTCCGGCTATGTATCATAGAGAAGACACTGTACGGCCAGTCCCGATAGCTGGGTCTCTGGTAGCAATGGGTAACTTGAGGGAAGGCGGCGATGGCCAGTCCAACCTCTTCTACCCGTTCCTGGGGCACCGCCCAGACCCCCATGCCGTTAGCGGAGAAACCCGCCTTTCGATGATGCAGCACCGCGGCAAAGCGCCGCATTGCCCCTTGGCCCTGGTAAAGACGCGCCGTCTCCAGCAACGATTCTTCTGAAGTCCCTGCTGCCTCGGCCAGTGAGAGGAAGGGCCTCTGGACTAGCTCCAGGTCCTTTTGCAACTGACGCACCAGGACAGGGTCTACCTCGATCCCCAATGCCTCCGGCGCGGACCCTACCTTCTCCGGCGGGCACCGACTCTGTCCTTCCATTCCCACCATATCAAATTGCACGGCCACCTTGAAGACCCGCAGGGTGGGCAGATAGAGAAACCTGGAGACGCTGTTTTCCCTGGCCAGGCTCTCCACCCCTGCCTGCGGGTCCTCGCCTGGAGGGACCGTCAG
This sequence comes from Dehalococcoidia bacterium, assembly GCA_030691805.1. Taxonomy (GTDB): domain Bacteria; phylum Chloroflexota; class Dehalococcoidia; order JAUYDP01; family JAUYDP01; genus JAUYDP01. Next base: position 4,536 of record JAUYDP010000353.1, read on the forward strand.
TGTGAACCAGAGATTGAAGAAGTGATTACGAGCATAGTTGTGGCTCACTCCCTGGTTCTGGCTCACTGCGGTGGCTACCTGCTCCAGCCGGTCGTCAGGCACCTGGAAAGCGGCCAATGTGGAGCGGTAGCCCAGGGCCCTGGAATCGAAAATGGCGCTGATCTGGCGGATGATCTTCTCAGCCTTTAGCCGCCTCACCCGTTCCAGGACTTCCTCTTCACTCAGGCCCAGGCGCTCGCCCAAGCCGGCAAAGGGCCTCGGCGCCAGCGGAAATTCGGCTTGGAGGAGGTTCAGCAGGCGGCGATCTATCTCGTCTAAGTCCATTTGTTCTCAGTTTCTAGTGCCTCGCCATAGTGGTTTTGCGAGATGTCATTCTGAGCGTTAGCGAAGAATCTCGGTGTCTCCATAAGTCCACGCGCCTTGCGAAGCGATATGTAGCCCGGCAATCTCATGCCGGTTATTCTGCCAGCCAACGGGCGGCCTCCTTGGCATGGTAGCTTATTATGATATCTGCCCCCGCCCGCCTGATGGCGTGTAGGGCCTCCAGCGTGGCGAGCCGCTCATCCAGCCACCCATTGCGGGAGGCGGCCTTGATCATGCTATACTCACCACTGACGTTGTAGGCCGCCAAGGGAAGATTCAGGCTTTCCCGAATGTCCCTTATGATATCCAGGTACGGAAGGGCAGGCTTGACCATTAGGATGTCAGCCCCTTCAGCCACGTCCAGCAGGGCCTCACGCAGGGCTTCACGCCTGTTAGATGGGTCCATCTGGTAGGAGCGCCGGTCGCCAAACTGAGGGGCGCACTCCGCCGCCTCGCGGAATGGGCCATAGAAAGAGCTGGCATATTTGGCGGAGTAAGCCATGATAGAAGTCTGGGCATAACCATGCTCGTCCAGCGCCCGGCGGATGGCGCCGACCCTGCCATCCATCATATCTGACGGAGCCACGATATCGGCCCCGGCTGCCGCATGGGATACGGCGGTGCGGGCCAGCAGTCCCAGGGTGGCATCGTTATCCACGTCTCCGTTGCGTATTATCCCGCAGTGTCCGTGGCTGGTGTATTCGCAGAAACAGACGTCGGTCACTACCAGCAGGTCCGGCGCCAGGGCCTTGATGCGCCGGATAGCACGCTGGACGATGCCTGCGTCATTGTAGGCTTCTGAGCCGGCCTCGTCCTTGGTCTCAGGCAGGCCGAAGAGGAGAACCGCCGGGATATTGAGTGAGACCACTTCCTCTATCTCCTGGCCCAGCTTGTCCACGGACCACTGGAAGATGCCCGGCATGCTGGGCACCTCCCGCTGGATGCCCTCCCCGTGAGTCACAAAGAGAGGGTACACGAAGCGGGAGGCGCTAAGCTCCGTCTCTCGCACCAAGCGGCGTAGGGCGGCCGAGCGCCGGAGGCGGCGAGGCCGGATATTAGGGATTTGGCCCCCCACAAGGGCCGGCGTGGTCATCTGTGCGGTGAGAGGTTCCATGCAGCGACCCCCGATCTTGCGCCAGTATAGCATACGTGGGGGAGGCCTTCAATGAAGGGGTTAGGGTCTAGGGTTCAGGGTCCAGGGGTCAGAGTCAACGGGCCCGAGCCATTACCGATCTGGCGTTACAATGTGCGCCGAACCTCTAATGCACTTACCGCCTACACTGCTTCCGACATCCTACGGGTGATTCGAACCACCTTTGAATCAGAATGGGTCCGGGGAAGGAGCAGGGTTGTCCCTCAGCGCCTGCGTCCTCTGCCAGTTTACCGCGGGCGGATTACCCTCTATCGCCACCCGGTAGTCTCGCTCAGCGCTCTCCACCGTGACCAGGCCGTTTATGACGTCCTGGAACACCAGCTCCGGGTCCCGCTCCTCCGGGGGATAGCAGCCTCCTCCTCCTCCCTGAGAGATATGGAGCACGTCTCCCGGATGGAGGAGACACCGCTCCTTGGATTGCGGATTGTAGTCTCCATCCGGCCTCCGGATGACCACCCGGGCGGTCCGGCCGTCCCAGCCCCCGTGCAGGCCCCTGGCCGCGAACCTGGTCCGCTCGTACATGCTCAGGAGGGTGGCCGGCGTCTCGCTACGGACCTTCACAATTGTGCGCTGGTCGCATCCTCCCCGGAACCGGCCCGGCCCGCCGGAGTCGGGGATGAGCTCTTTGGCCAGGACGAAGACGGGGGAGATGCTCTCCATGATCTCCACCGGGACGCAGCCCAGGTTGGCTGGATAGGATGTGGCGGAATAGCCATCGGCCGTTGGACGCGCACCCATGCCGCCGTTGTTGATGAAGGCATAGGTAAAGGGCTGCCCCCTCTGGTCCCTACCGGTAAGGGAGGTGATGGCAACATGGCCGCTGTCGGCCGGCGCCCGGCCGGGGACCGCCTTGGCCAGGGCGCCGTAAACCGCCGCCGCGATGAAGGAGACGGTGATGTGGCGGGCGGCTACAGGCGCAGGCCGCCTGCTGTTCAGGAAGCTCCCTTCCGGGATCGTCAGGCGAATCGGGCGAAGGATGCCCTCGTTGTTGGGCAGGTCCGGCGCCAAGGCGGACTTCAGGGCAAAGGCGGTAAAGGCCAGGGTGAAGTTCCAGACCCCGTTGATGCCATGCTCTATCTGGAGGGACGTGCC
>JAUYDP010000377.1 GCA_030691805.1 Dehalococcoidia bacterium
CCATGATCTACACCCACTTCTACGAGGCGCTTTGCTGCCAGCACGAGCAGAAGGAGGTCTCTCCAGACTTTGGCCATGCCTGAAAAAGGGTCTAGGGTTCAGGGTCTAGGGTTCAGGGTCTAAGTTTATGGGGTAGTCTTATGGTCTGGGGTCCTGGGGCTGGGGGCCTGAACCCTGGACCCTATTAAAGAGGGAAGGAGCGAATAAGAACTTGGATAAGGAAAGTATAAATCGACGGCAATTCTTGAGGCTGGCGGGGATAACTGCGGCCGGGCTGGGCCTGGCGGCTTGCGCCCCTGCGGCGGCCCCTACCCCTACCCCCACGAAGGCTGCAGCGACATCCGCACCTGCTGCCAACGCTCCAGCGGCCAGTCCGACGCCTAGCGAAGCGGAGGCCGCGGCCAGGCTCTACGAAGCGGCCAAGAAGGAGGGCCAGGTTATGGCCTACAGCGTTGGCACCATAACGCAATTGGAGGCCATCGCCGCCGCTTTTGAGAAGAAATATCCAGGGATCAAGGCGTCCAGCTTCACCGGCACCAATGAGGCTATCGTCGACAAACTGCTAACGGAGGCCCGGGCCCAGAAGCCGATCGGCGACCTCATAGTCAAGATCAACTTCTCGGACATATATGCCCTTTCCAAGGAGGGCGTACTGGACCAGTATCTCTCCCCCGAGCTCAAGAATTTTGACAAGCAGAGTTACGATCCACAAGGGCTCTACACTATTGTTGATAATATCGTGGAGCTCATCGAGTACAATACCAAAGCCATCCCCAAAGAACAGGCGCCCAAGAGTTACCAGGACCTCTTGAAACCAGAGTTCAAGGGCAAACTCGGGCTAGAAGCCTCGGCCGTACCCTGGTTCACCGGAATGCTGCGAATCATGGGCAAGGAAAAGGGATTGGAGTACATGAAGAAACTGGCGGAGCAGAAGCCCCGCCTGGTCTCCGGCCACACTACACTTCATAAGCTGGTAGTCTCAGGGGAGATTCCCGTTGCAGTGTACATGCACCAGTTTAATCCTGTGACAGACAAGGCAGCCGGCATGCCGATAGAATGGGTCGACCCTGAAGAGGTTACACCCACCCAACCCCTCGTTACAACACTCGCCAAGAAGTCCCCCCACCCGAACGCCGCCCGGCTTCTGACGGACTTCCTGCTTTCGGAGGAAGGCGCCAAGATACTGGTGAGCCAGGGATGGTTACCCGCACGTAAGGGCGTCGACCTTGGCAAGGGGTTAGCCGAGGTGGCCAAAGTGGAATCCCTTCTTCTAAATGATGTGGCCTTCGGCAAAGAAGTAGCCGACAACGACAAGTTGTTCCGGGACATCTTCGGCAAGGCTAACTGACGGTTGTCAACCACCGTCTACGCTGGCTGGGAGGGCCTGGAAGACATCCCTTCCGGCTCCAGTACCAGGGCGCAACAGCCTGTAGACTGGCCCGCGCGCCTGGCTATCGGCAAGGGGAGGAGCCGTGGCAGTGACCGCAAGCCGGCCCAGGAGTGGGAAGAACTGGCCGCCGAGTTCTCCAAGAAGTACCCCGGCATAAAGACGGCCGCCTTCCCCGGCACCAGCGAGGCAATTCGAGATAAGATCCTCACCGAGGCACGGGCTAAAAAAGCCATAGGTGAGGTTTTGTTGCGCACCACATTTGACGACACTTACACCTTCACCAAAGAGGCGGTGCTGGAGCCATACCTCTCGCCTGAAACCAAAAACTACGAAAAAAGCCATTATGACCCTAACGGACTCTGGGTCATAAACAACTACATAGTTGATGTAATCGAGTACAATACTCAGGCCATCTCCAAGGACCAGGTTCCCAAGGGCTACCAGGACCTGCTCAAGCCGGAATATAAGGGCAAGCTGGGATTGGAAGCCAGCGCCATCCCCTGGTTCACCAGCATGCTCACCATCATGGGGAAAGATAAAGGGTTGGAATACATGAAGAAGCTGGTGGAGCAAAAACCCCGGCTGGTAAGTGGCCACACCAACCTGCACAAGCTGGTGGTCTCCGGGGAAATACCCATCTCCGTCTACATGTACCACTTCCGACCAATAGTGGACAAAGCCAAAGGCGCCCCTGTGGAATGGGTGGACCCGCTGGAAGTTACCCCTACCCTCCCCACCTTCGTGGCCCTCTTGAAGAACGTTTCCCACCCTAACGCCGCAAGGCTAATGATAGATTTCATCCTAAGCAACGTTGGGGCTGACGTTATGACGAAACAGGGATGGATTCCCACTCGCAAAGGCGCCAACCTCGGCGACCTGGGGCCAGCGTCCAAGGTGGATGCCCTAATTATCAACGACCCGAACTGGGGCAAAGAAGTCTCTGAGAACGAGAAGGCCTTCCGGGATATATTCGGGAAGGCCTAGCCGCCTGGAGAAGGACAGCTTATGAGTGCAGGAAAAGCCCATGGCCGCTAACGTGGCCCGGCTCACCAGACGAGTGGCGGGAGGCTTGGATGCCCGAATCCTTATCGTTGGAATTTCGGTCGTCCTGACCGCCTACCTGGTGCTGGTACCCATGGCCATGCTGGTTTACAGCAGCTTCACCGGGGCTGCTCCGGGGGCTACCGGCGCCCTTACTCTGGAACACTATGGAGAGGCCTTCGGCGATACCTCTATCTGGAAGACCCTCGGCATAACCCTGGTCTTCGCCCTGGGATCGGGTGCGCTGGCCTTCGTGATTGGCACCATTCTGGCCTGGCTCTGCGAGCGGACTAATATGCCCTTCAAGAGCCTTTTTTTCGCCCTTACCCTGGCTCGAATGATGATACCGGGAGTTATCGGCACTATCGCCTGGATCTTCCTGCTGGGACCCCGCAACGGCATGATCAACCGGATGCTGACCTCTACCTTCGGATTTCAGGACTCCCCTCTAGACATATTCACTATCACTGGGATGATCTGGGTGGAGGGCCTAGCCCTGACCCCGCTGACCTTCCTGATGATGGGCGCCGCCTTCCGCTCCATGGACCCTTCCCTGGAGGAGTCGGCCACCATGTCCGGCTCCAGCGCCTTGACCACCCTCTTCCGGGTAACCCTCCGCCTGGCCCTACCCGCCGCCCTCTCCGTGGTGCTGATAATGTCCATACGGGGGCTGGAGTCCTTCGAGGTGCCAGCCCTGATAGGTATTCCCAGCGGCATCTATACCTTCATTTCCGCAATTTATTTGGCGGTGCATACGTACCCCCAGAACTACGGGGTGGCCGGCGCTCTTTCCATGCTGGTTATGGTTATCTCCGTTATAGGTATCACCCTGTATGGGAGGGTAACATCGAGGGCCGAGCGGTTCAGCACCGTGACAGGTAAAGGCTTTCGGCCGAGGGTCATTGATCTCGGAGCATGGCGATGGGTAGCCGCCGCCCTATGTTTCTTGTTCTTCCTGGGCACGCTGGGACTTCCCCTCTTCGTCCTACTGTGGGCATCCCTATTCAAGTACTACTCTCTCCCCTCGTGGCAGATGCTTTCCCAGGCCACTCTGAACAATTATATAGAAGTGCTGACCTGGTCCGCCGTCCAGAGGGCTATGCTTAACACCCTGGTTGTGGCCACGGCCACTACGGCGATTGTCATGACCCTCTCCTCCGTCATGTCCTGGCTGGTGGTCAAGACCACCGCGCCGGGCAGGGTTATAATAGACAACCTGGCAACCCTACCCATCATCTTCCCCGGTATCATTGTAGGCCTGGCCCTCCTGTGGACCTATTTGACTATCCCTATCCCAGTCTACGGGACCATCTGGATCATCGTGGTATCCTTCGTGACCCGGTTCCTGCCATACGGTATGAGGACCTGTAGCACTTCGATGATACAGATCCACCGGGAACTGGAAGAAGCCTCACTTGCCAGCGGAGCGACCTGGCTCCAGACCTTTGTGCGTATCTTTATCCCCCTCCTGCGCCCTGGGCTTCTGGCCGGAGGTGTTTACGTCGCCCTTCTCTCCATCAGGGAGTTGAGCAGCGCCATCCTTCTCTGGTCTCCGGGCAGCGAGGTGCTCTCGGTCCAGGTGTGGGAGATGTGGGAAGACGGGTCCGACGTGCAACTGGCCGCCTTGGGAATCATGATGACCTTGGGTCTCGGAATCCTGGTCGCCGTCGTGCACCGTTTGGGAGGGGGCATCCAGCAACATGCCTAAACCGCCAGTAGGCCTGGTGAAACTTGGGGAGTGTCCCACCCATAATCTTGCTAACCGCCGGTAGGCCGAGGGGCTAGAAGGGGTGTCCCCCCATAATCTTAATAACCGCCGGTAGGCCGGGGGACCTGGGGAGTGTCCCCCCATAATCTTGCTAACCGCCGGTAGGCCTGGTGAAACTTGGGGAGTGTCCCACCCATAATCTTGCTAACCGCC
>JAUYDP010000258.1 GCA_030691805.1 Dehalococcoidia bacterium
GGTGGAAGTCTACCTCCCCGGCCAGGGCCGCTACGCGGTCCGCATAAAGTCCGGCGGCGTTCACCACGAAGCGGGCGAGGAGATCGCCGCGATTAGTCGCAACACTTACCAATCCGTCCGGGCCTCTTTCGATGCCAGTTACAGTGGTATTAAGGTGTATAGCTACGCCGTTGGCCTGGGCGTTCTCGGCTAGCGCTACCGTTAACTCCGGTGGGAATATGACGGCTTCGCTGGGGTCGTAGAGGCCGGCTATCGCTTGATCGGTGATATGAGGCTCCAAGCGGTGGACACCGTCCCGGCCCAGCTTCTGAAGGCCCTTAATTCCCACCTCGCAGCAGACCGCTTCCAGGACTCCCAGCATCTCCACCTCTTCCGGGTTACGGGCAACGACCAGCCGGCCGATCTGGCGGTAGCGCACCTCCAGGTCTCGACACCTTTCCTGGTATACCGCCAGGGAATCGTTACATAGGCGGTCCCTTAAGAGGCGCCCGTACTGGGGACCCGAGCCAGGGGTGTGGGACTTGATAACGTTGGAGACCACCCCGCTGATGCCGGCGTGGATCATACCGTTGTTGCCCTTGGTTACCCCGCAGGCTACGTCGTTGTCTTTCTCTACCAGCGCGACGCCAATACGGTACTGGGCCAACTCTCGGGCGATGGCAGTGCCGGTGATGCCGCCCCCGATAATGAGGACGTCTGTCATGCCGGCAATCGGTTGGCGGTTCAAAGAAGTGCCATGTAAGGCGCTTGTCCTTATGCCCCCGTAACGGCTCCTTCGGGAATCTTGATTAGCAGCACCGGCCTGGTGCTGTGGGTTACGATCTTGTCCGCCTCGTCGCTGAAGCAGACAGGTCCGATGCAAAGCTTGCCATGGGAGGCAACGACGATGACATCTACGTCCTGCTCCTCGGCGTAGTTGATAATTGTGCTATGCGGCTCACCATAGGCTGTGGCCGTTTCTACGTTCACTCCCTTTTCACTTAGCTTTGCAGCCTTCTCAGAAAGGTAATGGGCGAACTCCGTTTCCAGCCATCCCATCTGCTCATCCAGAGGGATAACCCTTCCTTGTTCCACGATCACGTCTTTAGGTAGATGACCTACCCGCAGCAGAATCACCGCCGCGCTCGTGCCTCCGGCCATCTTGGCGACGTGATCCAGCACCGCCTCGCTGTAAGGGTTTCCGTCAAGGGGGACCAGTATCTTCTTAAACATGCATGCCTCCTTTTTTACGCCCGCTGGTTTCCATCGTATTATAGCTCCTGGCGGACTACGTTTCCAGTATTTTTTACGGGAATAGGCGTGGTTGGTCTCCTGGCAACATAACCAGGACGGCCCATAATTGGCCAATTTCAATTATTACGGACATGCGCTTTGTGCATAGGGGCGAGGCATGCCTCGCCCCTATGCATTTGGGTGGCTGGCCTGGGTATAGTCCCGTCGTAGAGCGTTAACAAGATATTGGATCTCAGGGCTGGAAAGTCCGAAGCGATGGAGGGTGTGACGCATTATCTCCAGGCCCGCCTCGAACTCCGGCTCGACTATCTCTAGTAGCCCCTGCGTTCTTACCGGTCCAAATCTTGCGCCGCCTCTGGCGCGCGCCACGATATCCAGCCGGGGATTGATCTGGAGGGCGCTCTTCATGGCGGTCTCGACAACCATGGTATCAGGGGTAGTGAGCACCAGCACGCGGGCGCGCTCCAGGTCGGCCAGACTCAACACGTACGGGTTAGACGCATCCCCATAAATGCAGGGAACCCCCTGGCGGCGCAGTTCTTCGATCACGTATGGGTCCAGGTCTATGATCAAGCAGGCGAAGTCCCGCTGTCGAAGAACACTTACCAGGTGGCGGCTAACGTCCCCGAAGCCACAGACCACCGCGTGGTTGGTCAGTCGTCCCGGCTTGCCTATTACCCGAGGCGCGGTGCGGCTGTCCAGAAGATGACGGAGCGGTGGCAACACGCGTAAGGTGTTATAAAGCAAAGGCGATCCGGTCATAGCCATTGGGGTTAGCAGAATCGTAATCATAGCGCTGGCCAGAATAAGTGTGTAGACCTGGTCGGAGATAATATGTAGGTCAAGTCCCTGCCTGGCCAGGAGGAAGCTGAATTCGCCTATCTGAATGAGGCCGACGCCAGTCAGGAAGGAGGTACGTCCATCATAACCTGCAAGCCCGGTCGCCAATGACGAAAAGACCCATTTTGAGACTACGATTATGGCCACCACCAGGGCTACCAGAGCGAGATTCTGAGCTACGAAGCGTGGGTCCGTCAACATACCGATCGAGACAAAGAACAGCAGGGCGAAGATATCTCTTAGAGGCATTACCCCCGCCAGGATCTGAGTCCCGAACTTGGATTCGCTTATTACCAGACCCGCGACGAAGGCCCCAAGGGCCAGGCTAAGGCCGAATAGGTACGTAGCAGACGCTGTTCCAAGCACTATGGCTATAGTAGTCAGCAGGAAGAGCTCCTGAGAGCGGGTTTTCGCGATGCGCTCGATTACCCATGGTATCAGGCGGGTTCCCAAGAAGAACATAGCGCCCATAAAAAGCGCTGCCTTAAGGATCGCGAGGCTAAGATCCGAGAGAGGGTTAGGACTTGGCTCACCCAGCAGGGGCAGGAGGACCATCATTGGAATGACGCTAAGGTCTTGAACGATGAGGATTCCGGTCATGATGCGCCCATGGATCGAGTCCAGCTCACCGCGGTCAGACAGGGTCTTAATTACGATGGCCGTTGAACTGAGGGCTATTACGCAACCGAAGAAGAACGCCTCGGTGAATGCCCAACCCAGAAGCGCCCCAGTAGCTGTGCCTACCAGAATGGTTGCTCCAATCTGGAAGACGCCTCCCAAAACCGCCACTTTCAGCACCGCTCGCAATTCTGCCAGGGGGAAGTTTACGCCTACAGTGAACATGAGGAGGGCAACGCCGAATTCTGCCAGGGACTGGACTGTCCCCTGGTCACGCAAAAGTCCCAGGCCAAAGGGTCCGATCACGACCCCGGCTACCAGGTATCCCAGGATAACCGGCTGGCGCACCAGGTGGGCGGCTAGACCCCCAACGAGGGCGGCCCCCAGGACTGCCGCCAGATCACCTACAATGCCTAATTCAGGCACTATCTATCCCAGGCGGGACGTATCCACAGATTTCGCAGATTTCACAGAATTAGAGAAAATGAAGCGTCGGTATTCTAAAGTAGGAGCGCCGAAATTGAGAAGAAGGCCCAGGCTATGACCTGTTGCCTTTAAATAATTAATAATTTGGGCTTCTTCGATGCCAGTAAGTTTTGCAAGTGCTTTTAGCTCTACGATAACAGAATCAAAGCAAATAAAATCAGCCTTGTATGCCGAATTAAGTGTATTTCCTTTATAAAATACAGGTATTTCTACCTCACGTCGGTACGGGATGCCTCTTTCTTTAAACTCAAGCGAAATAGCTTCTTGGTACACGCCTTCTAAAAAACCGCAACCAAGCTGATTGTGGACCTCAATCGCTGCGCCGATGATAGCATAAGTTCTCGGATCTCTATGGCTGTTTAGCATGACTCATAAAGTAAATCTGTGTAATCTGCGTAATCTGCGGAAACCCTTCATCGTAACCTCCGGAGGGCATCGGTGGCTTCCGGGCGGGAAGGGTCAAGGGTACGGGCTTTTTCGTAGGTGGCCCTGGCCTCCGCCAGCCGGCCAGCGGCCTCCAGCGCCTTGCCATAATTTATCCTGGCGGCATATAGCTTCTCAGCCACCGGCTTCAGAAAGCCGGTCCCCGCCATCCGAGACTGGAGGCCGTCTAGCACCTCTACTGCTTTAGCCCAGGCCTCCACCCGGCGCGCAGAGGTCTCACCGGTCCCCCATTGAACCGCCACCTCGGCCATGGCCTCGGCAAACTGGCGATTGAGATCTGCTTCTTTTAGCCTCTCCGCGATTCCCAGGTCTGCCGGCTGGGCGTTCTGTAGCTTTTGCAAGAGGGCTATGGCATCACGCCAGGCCTGAACATCCCCTTTTTGCCCCTTCGACCACAGGTCTTCTATACGCCCCAACAGATCTTTGTTTACGTCTGCTTGGGACAAGACTGAATCCCAGGGAATGGAGAAAGCCGGCAAGGAGATGTAC
>JAUYDP010000260.1 GCA_030691805.1 Dehalococcoidia bacterium
TCCCTGGGGTGATATGGAAGTACTATTGGATCCATTTTGGCTTCCTCTTTATCTGGGTATGATCCTTGCTGCGCACGGGGTGACGATTCTCCATCCGAGACCCCCTTATCCGTTGAGAATGAGGCAATCCTAAAGCCGGTCCTGGTTTCATGAGACGTTCACTCAGCAAACGTAACTACGAAGTTCAAGAACTCGTCTACCTCCAGCCTCTGGCCCTGATGTAACGGTAGAGTCGTGCCGAACATTTCGAGTACGGCCGGCCCTTCTACTTTATTCCCTGGCTGGAGCCTCTCTCCTATGAAGATCGGGGTAGTGACATAACCGCCTTCGCTGGGCCAGTAGACCTGCCTTTGCCCGGAAAGCGCGTTCGACGGGTCGGCCCCTTCCCGCGGGTGGGTCCGGGTCCTGGCGTGGAAGGGCGTAGGGCAGACGGCGTCCACCCGGAAGGTGACTATCTCCGTGGTGGCCAGCTTAGAGCTGGCGCCGGCGCCGTAGAGCATCTCATACTTTTGCTCGTAGGCACGGCGGAGGTCTGCCAGGTCCTGGAAGGTCAAGTCGTCCGTAGGGGCGGGTCTCAAACCCGCCCCTACATATACAGGGTCCGGGTCGGCGGTAGGGGCAGGTTTCAAACCTGCCCCTACAGGCCCCTGGCCTGTCCCTGGATGCACCGGGATGGTCAGCTCGTGGATCTGGCCCTGGTAGCGGATATCCAGGGCTTTGGCCACTGCGTAGGGGCGGGTTTCAAACCCGCCCCTACCGCCCACCCCTTCCAGTTCGAGTTGCTTCCTGGCTGATTCGGAAAGGCGGTGAAAAATCTCATTGATCCTATCCATGTCCATCTTATCGGGGCTGTCCCCGATGACGATGGGGTTGGATTCTGTGTAGAAGTGCTTGATATCGGAGTGGGCGATGCCGTAGGCCGAGAAAACGGTGGCGGCCTGGGGCACGATGATGCTCCTCACTCCCAGGTCCGGCCCGTAGGCGGTGCAGTGGGTGGGACCGCCGCCGCCGAAGGCAAAGAGGACAAACTCCCGCGGGTCGTATCCGCGCTCTATGGTGACCTTTCGAATGAGATCGGCCATATGGGCGTTGACCACCTGGTACACGGCTGCCGCCGCCTCTACAACGGACATTCCCAGCCTATCTGCAATGTGGCGCTTCAGTGATCCTTCCGCCTTCTGGGGGTCGAGCTTGATGCGCCCGCCCAGGAAGTTGTCCGGATTGATGTACCCCAGGACCACGTCGGCGTCGGTCACGGTGGGCCGTTCTCCCCCGAACCCGTAGCAGGCCGGCCCCGGCCAAGCCCCGGCGCTCTGGGGTCCGACCATCAGGGCTACGGGGTCGCCCACCCAGGCGATGCTGCCTCCGCCTGCACCAATGGAGACTACCTCGATGGCTGGGATAGAGACGACATGCCGGCCGATCTCCGTGGTCTGGCTGGTCTGGGCCGCCCCGTCCACGATGAGGCCCACATCGAAGCTGGTACCCCCCATGTCCGTGGTAATGATATTCCCCTCGCTCATCTGCCTCCCAGCCATCTGAGCGGCGACGATGCCTCCAGCAGGGCCGGAATAGAGGGTGGCTGCGGCCGTTTTCTGCGCCTCGGCGGCTGGGGTCAGCCCGCCCACGGACTGCATGATGAGCAGAGGCCCCTTGAGCCCCTTTTCTTGGAGAGACGCTCCCAATCTCCCCAGGTACTGTCCCAGGGTCAGCCCCACGTAAGCGTTTATGGCCGCGGTGTTGGCCCGCTCGTATTCCCCCATTACCGGCACCAGGTCGCTGGAAACGACCACATGCAAACCGGGATACCGGGAGGCTAGAAGGTCCCGGACCATTCTCTCGTGGGTGGGGTTCTTAAAGGACCAGAGCAGGCAGACCGCCAGGGCCTCGATGCCCTGGGCCATCAGTTCATCTACCTTTGCGACCACCTCGTCCAGGTCCAGGGGCCGCAGCACCTGCCCGTTCCGGTCTATCCGCTCGTGGAGCCCCCTGGTCAGCGCCACCGGCACGATAGGCTCCGGCTTGTCCGCCTTCTGGTAGTTGGTCAGTTCCGCCTCGGTGAGACCCACCACGCGAGCCAGGACGCGGCCGATGAGCAGGGTGTCCTCGAACCCCTTGGTTATCAGCAGGCCGGTCCGGGAGCCCTTTCGCTGTATGAGGGCGTTTGTGGTAACGGTAGTGCCGTGGCTCATAATCCTGGCCAGGCCGTAGACCTGTGAGGCGGACCCTGGCGCCTGCGGCAACGCCGCGTCAATAGAGTCCAGGACCCCATGGGAGAAGTCCTTTGGCGTGGAGAGGGCCTTGCCGAAGAAGCAGGCGCCGTCCTCGTCCAGAATAACGGTGTCGGTGAAGGTGCCTCCGGTGTCGGTGGCAATGAGATAGCCCATAAGCAGTCCTCGGTGGAAGATGACCCCATTCTACCCCCTGGCCCGTGCGCAAGTCCAGCAGAGAGGCAAGTCCGATCCGCAGATTACGCAGATTTTATAGATTTTATAGATTTTATAGATTATATAGATTATACCGATATACTGCCCGCCATTCTGGCGCTATACCACCATGGTTGCGAAACGGCGTGCCATAGGGGCGGACGTCTCGAGCTTGTTGAAAAACCCTTTTGGGGGCCAAAAAGCCCCCGCCCGCAGCTTTGGCCGAGCATGCTAAGGCACCCCTTTTTGAGTTTTTCAACAACCTCTCTCTGTCCGCCAGGGGTGGGGGGGCTCGATTCACAACGGATGGCGGGGGGCCGATTCACAACGGATGGGCGGGGCCGGCCGATTCCCAACGGATAAGCGAATATCCTGTAAAGGTAGTGGCCTTCTTCAAGGAGTTCAACCGGATAACGGATGGGGTGGGAATCAGCGCCAACCGGAGGGATGGGCTATATATCTATCCGTTATCCGTTTTGGTGATCCGTATCCGTTGTGAATAATACAACACCGCAGCCCGTGGCGGGTTTCCGTGGCAGACCTCCTCCACTTCCTCTGGTGTCACCTGGTGCCGAGCAATATGAGCCGTGGGGCTTAGGGGGTTCTGGAAGGTAAAACATAGAGCTTAATCCTTCCATTGGAGTCACCTTTCGTCAACTGATATCAAGGGAAAATATTGGGAAACTATGTCACTGGCATCCTTGAGCCATTCGCTTCTTTCCTCAAACGTACTTGTGACAATGACTCGATATGTTTTTCGATAGAAGGTCTTTACACCACAAAGGCCAAAAACACAATCTCTCCAAATTCTCTCCAACGGGTCTCCAAATACTTGTAATTCACGTTCCTCAAAAGTGTTCGAGGTATTGAAGACCAAGGCAGCCTTTGCTTTTAGTAGCCCTATCGGAATGCCTTCGCCCTTATCACCTTCCTCAAACTTGTAAGCAACGCCAGGACGCATTACCCGATCGATCCAGCCCTTCAGAATGGCGGGGGGCTGTCCCCACCAATTTGGATGGACAATTATTATTCCATCAGACTCAGAAATTTCATGGCAATGTTTTCTAATAACGGGGTCTACTGTCCCATCTTCAGGAATTTCTTCATGAAGAATTACTGGATTAAAATTGTCATGATATAAATCGTGATAGAAGACCTCATAGCCATTCTCAAGTAGAGTCTGCTTAGATCTCTGCGCGATAGCATGGTTGAAGCTTCCTTCATGGGGATGACCAAGGATAATTGATACTTTCATAGACCTAACCGCAGAAATGCATTATTATGCTAAAGATGCGCGTAAGTCAACCGGCAGGCCAATGCCACGTATGTTCCCGATTAACCGTACGCCTCCCTTGCCGGCTCATTTCAGATGCGGAACGGATTCCGCGTTTCGGTTGCCGTGGCGCTTGCCTGCCAATAGTGCAGCGAAAACTTCCAATTAAGAAGGGGGTAGGAGATGCCATTTGTTTCTGTGGAGGCGCTGCAGGGCAAGAGCCTTCAGCAAAAGAGAGACCTGGTAAAGGCAATTACCGAGGCGGTCGTAAATATTTACGGGGTCCCGCGGGAGAGCGTACGCGTTGTGCTGCGCTTTAACTCCAAAGAGGATATTGCCTGGGGTGGTACCCTGAAGTGTGACGAATAAACCTCATATAGAATCCGGCCCGTATGGCGCCATTATTGGAGGGCAAGTTGGGCTTATCCCCGTACGGAATGCCCGGCCTTCTCCCGAAGCTCCCGAAGGTGTTCCAAAATCCACATCCGGGCTAAGGTAGTAGGGCCGATGCCCTTTTCATGGGCACGGGTGCGCAGCTCCGTTAGCGTCTCGGGATCAAGCCTTATGGTAATGCCCTGGGAGAGGTTCTTGGCAAAGTGGACCTCGACTGGCTTGAACTCATCCCAGTAGTCGGCCAAGTCATGGGTATCCCAAAATTCCGCCTCTTCCTCCCTGCTTTTGAACTCTGGGATAGGCTCTTTGGGCTTGAAGCGAGACAGTTTGTCTCTTTCTTTTGTCATAGCTTTTCACCTGCTCGTTGTTGATATAGCCGGCGCTCTTTCCTGCTGCCTGGCCGTGCTGTCACGGGGTAATACGCCTCTTCACCCTCTGACTCTAGGATTACCGCCAGCATCCTGCCAGCATTGGTTGGCCCGATAACCATCACACGCCCTTTGTAGGCCTGGCGGGTGATATAGGTCCCCTGGCAGACCTCCTCGGTCTCCCCTGGGGTAACATCATGGCGGGCAATGTGGGCCACGTTCCAGGTGTCCCAGATCAGGTGGCGAATACAGAGCATAGGCTATCGTTATTGTATCACAATGCGTTACGTTGTCAAGGAGAGTGGAGAAGCTGGTGGGCGGGTGCCCGTCAGAGTTTTTTGGGGAGCCCGGTCAGCCGAATAAATTCGGCGTT
>JAUYDP010000434.1 GCA_030691805.1 Dehalococcoidia bacterium
CAAACCAGTCTGCCGAATGAATTCGGCGTTACATTTTACTGAAGCGCACAATTTATTGGGACGGTCGTGGCATATTATTTGGTGCATGACCATAAGCCAGGGGCTACAATGCCAAAGCCCGCAAGGGGCTGGGTTAGGAAGTATGACACAACAATGAGAGAAGACCTTGGGGAGGGCGGTCTATTATATGAGGCGGATCAGTAAACCCCGCGTTAGCCCCTTCAGTGGGCTTGGGTCTCTCAGCCCATGGCTTTAGCCCGGGGCGGGGCTTCACCAAAGATCCGCTCCTGCCTGTGCTACTTATCCCCATGGCCGGACTCCCCGGGAGTCATTCCACGCCACCTGTTTAGCGCTTTGCGCAGAGATCAGTAGATGGCCGAGATGGCAGCAACGCAGGAATCCGCCGCAAGTGAAGAGGGCCGATACCTATATTGCATCGCCGAGGCCGGGGAAAGGGTGAGCCTCGGTCCGGTTGGCATAGAGGGGCGCGAGGTGCACACCATCCCGTACGAGGACATATGCGCTGTCGTCCATGATGGCCCGCCGGAGCCGTACGAATCAGATGACCATGAAGTGATCAAGGCTTGGGTGCTGGCGCATCAAAGGGCGGTTGAGGCTGCCTGGGCGAGGTTGGGCACAGTGCTGCCGCTGGGCTTTGGTACCGTAATCAAGGGAGAATCCGGGGGCGGTTCGGAGCGTAACCTGGCGCATTGGCTCACGCAGGAGCATGGCCGGCTCAAGCACAGGCTCGACAAGGTGCGAGGTAAGGCGGAATACGGCGTGCAGGTCTTTTGGGACCTGGGGGTCGTCGCCCATGGCCTGGCGCAGACCAGCCCGGAGATACGGAAGATGGAGGAGGACATCAGAACTAAGTCCAAAGGTGTGGCCTACATGTACCGGCAAAGGTTGGAGAACCTTGTCAAAGGGGCAGTGGAAACCAGGGCGGACGAATGTTTCAAGGATTTTTTCCGCCGCATCAGCCAGCACGCCGATGAAGTTAAGGTGGAGAAAACGAAAAAGCCGGAGCACCCCTTGCAAATGATCATGAACCTTTCTTGTCTGGTCCATGGCAATCGGTATGAAGAACTGGGAGTGGAGTTGGACAAGATCGCTCAGATGGAGGGCTTTTCGGTGCGGTTTACGGGACCCTGGCCCCCCTATAGCTTTGCTAGTGACGCTTGACAGGAGGGTTGTATGGAGCCAATAGGTAAGTCCCACGGCGCCCTGGTTGACCTCTTGGATAGGGTTCTGGACAAGGGCCTTGTCATCCAGGCAGACCTCATCATCTCGGTTGCCGGCGTTCCTTTGATCGGAGTGAATCTGAGAGCCGCTCTGGCCGGGATCGAGACCATGCGGGAGTACGGGATGATGAGGGAGTGGGACGAGAGCATTCGTGCCGAGGGTGGGATGCGCCCAGTGCCGCCGGGCAGTCCCCGCCTCGATGAGGCGGCCAAAGCGGTCGGCTTGGCAGAGAGGGCCTGAGCCCTGAAGGATGGTTAGAGCAGTCGGTATTGACCTGGGTACAACTTACACCGTGGTGGCCACCATCAGGGATGGCCGCCCTACCATCGTACCAAATGGGGAGGGCCACGACCTCACGCCGTCGGTGGTTGGTTTTCCCAAAGGGGAAAAGCCCCTGGTGGGACAGGCGGCGGTAGCCTTTGCCGCGGAGAACGCAGGGAGAACGGTCTTCTCCGTCAAGCGGCGCATGGGCTCCAACAAGAAGATAGCGGTCGCCGACGCAGAATACACGCCCCAGGGGATAAGCAGCCTCATTCTCCGCAAGGTCGTAGCCGATGCCGAGGAGTACCTGGGAGAAGGTATAAGCCAGGCCGTGATCACCGTGCCGGCCTATTTCAATGACCGCCAGCGGGAGGCAACGAAGCAAGCGGCTATGCTGGCAGGCCTCGACGTCGCCAGGATCATAAACGAACCCACGGCCGCTGCCCTGGCTTACGGGTTGGAGCGGGAAGAGGCGCACACTATCCTGGTCTGGGACCTGGGCGGGGGCACCTTCGATGTGTCCATCCTGGAATTGGGTGAAGGGATCTTCGAGGTGCGGTCCGTTGGCGGCGACAACTGGCTGGGCGGAGACGATTTCACGACGAGGGCCACGGAGCAACTGCTGGAAGACTACTGCAAGGCTTTTGGGACCGATTTTCCCCAGGAGGTGGGCGCCAGGTGGAGCCTGAGAGAGCTAGCGGAGAAAGCGAAGCTGCAGTTGTCTTCCCGCCCGGTGACGGAGGTACGCCTGCCCGTGCCGGACCAGCAGGGGTCCGGGTATCTGGCTGTGCAACTGACCAGGGAGCAACTGGAGAGTCTTACTGCCGACCTGTTGCAGCGAATGGTAGTCCCCACTCGGCAAGCGCTCGAGGACGCCGGGCTACGCCCGGCAGATATTGACAGGGTTCTCTTGGTAGGTGGCGCCACTCGCACGCCTGCGGTGCGGGCTTTAGCCAGGGAGCTATTGGGGAAGGAGCCCTACCGCTATGTAGACCCCGACAGGGTCGTGGCCATGGGCGCGGCCATAGAGGCGGGCGTGCTCCTTGGAACCATCGAGAAAATCGTCCTGATAGACGTCTTGCCCCTTACCCTGGGCATCGAGACCCTAGGGGGCCTTATGGGCAGGATCATCGCCAGGAACACCGCCTTGCCCGCCTCTGGCGGACGGCTGTTCACCACGGCGGCCGACTACCAGACCTCTATGGATATCCACGTCCTTCAGGGGGAAAGAGAGCTTGCCCTCGATAACGTGTCCCTGGGCCGGTTCCAACTCAGCGGCATCCCTTCTGCGCCGAAGGGGGTTCCGAAGGTGGAGGTCGTCTTCGAGGCTGATGTGGATGGTATGGTCCATATATCCGCCACCGAGCTCTTGGACGGTAGCGAGGTCCAGGTCAGGCTGGCCTCCACCAAGCTACTTGACCCAGAGGAGATCGCCTGTATGGTTCAGGATGCCCAGCAAAGGGCCCTGGAAGATAGACGAGAGCGCGAGCGAATTCAGGCCAGCATCAAGGCCCGCAATCTCCTGGCAGCAGCAGAAATAGCTTGGAAAGCGGACTGCGGCCCTAATGGCAAGCTCCTGGCGCAACGCCTAACCCAAGTCTCCACAAAGCTAGAAGAGACCTTGACCAGGGGCGTGGTAGAGGAGATAGAGGCTCTTAGTAAAGAGTTGCGAGATGCGCTTTCTGCTTCGTCACTTACGAAATCGTAACTACTCAGCCGCTAAGACACCAAGGCACAAAGAAAGTTATGGAATATAAGCCTCTTTCAGAGCGTGAATTCGTGTCTTTGTGACTTTGTGGCTGAGTAGTTACGCCTAAAGATTACGATCAAGAGCTTCCATCAACTCAGTCTCCTCCGAGACTAACTCCTGCCATCGCCGGAAGTCCCGACAATCCGTGTTCAGTTGTGCCATAGATTCCAGTTCCTTTTTCACTTCCCTAAGGCGTTCTTCTAAAATATTTCTCACTGGATGATCCTGACTATGTTCGGTCAACGGTGCAATGAAACTCAGGAAGCGATCCATAGGATATGGTGGAGGATGCCCTTGGAAAGACAACTTTGACCAAACGGGCTAGTTTGCTTAATGACACGCGCACAAGAACCCTAGCCAAGCTCTCGCGAGAACGCCTTGCTTCGGAACAGGTCCGCAGCAGTGAGGAACACGCCCAGAACGATCACGACATCCCCTATGCTGAAAATACGTGACCCACCAAAAACTGAGCGATACACCAGAACATCGGTGAGAGGCCACAGGACTGTCCTTTCAAGGGGTAGAAGCATGTCCTTCGATGCAGGCACCCACTGCCCCAGGGCCAGGCTGACCAACTGTTCGGCCTTACCAGCCAGTAACATGGCCTCGGGGGCTACTGGCATGAGTCCACCGTTCGACGCAATGGCCAAGAGGTTAAGGCCAAGGCCCAGTCCTAGAAGAATCATGCCTCGCCGATGGCGATTGCTCCACACGGTAAACCCTAACACAAGATAGGAACCTACTATAAGGACTTTGCGCGTGACCTGTGGGCCCTCGCTGCCTAATCCATAGACTGTGTAAACCTGAATAAGAAAAGCGAGGATCATGA
>JAUYDP010000464.1 GCA_030691805.1 Dehalococcoidia bacterium
GGCCCGGTACCTGTCCCTGGCAAAGTCCCACGACGTGCCGGGTATGAGGAGTCCGCTAGACGGAAACGAGCTAATGGCTATTTTCAATAGGGAACCCGGCCCTTGGCTGCGGCAGGTCAAAGAGCATCTTTTGAGCCACGTTCTGGATGGTACCCTCCGGCAGGAGAACAAGGCAGAGGCGGAGCGTCTGGCCAGGGAATACATGGCGAAAACCACCCCAGGCGAGGCGCCCTCGTCCGTCCGTTTAGAGCGTCCCTGAAGTGGGTACCGACCGGGATCGTTGAAGGAGAAAACCTCTTGACGTCGTCCTCAAAGACGCGAAGGCTGGAGCCAGGCTCCAGGGTGGCCGTTGTAGGCGGCGGGCCGGCCGGGAGTTTCTTTGCGATTTGCCTGCTGCGGCTGGTCAGGGAGAGGAATCTCGACATCCAGGTCGAAATATATGAGGCCAGGAACTTCGCGGCCAGCGGGCCGCTGGGCTGCAACCGCTGCGCCGGCATTCTTTCCGCCTCTCTCCTACATAACTTGAAGGCGCTGGCCATCAATATTCCTCAGGAGGTAGTCCTGGGACGAATTACCTCTTATCAGCTTTACAGCCCCTACGGGACCGCAGAGATCAAGAACCCGGACCCGTCTGATGAGATCTTCAGCATATACCGGGGCAGCGGACCTCTACACTCGCACGGCCAACAAGTGGCGAGCTTCGATGGCTTCCTTTTGGCCCAGGCCCAGCGCCTGGGAGCCCGAGTGCTGCACCAGAAAGCACAACAGATATCCCTCCGCCCAAGGCCCGCGGTGCGAAGCAACGACGCCCAGGAAGAGTACGACCTGGTAGTGCTCTCCTCAGGCCTTAATTCCGGCACAACCCCTGTCGAAGGTCTGCTCTACCGTCCCCCAGCCACCAGATCAATGGCCCAGGACGAGCTCTACGCGGCGCCGGAGGATATTCAACGCTTCTTCGGCTCCAGCGTCAAGGTCTTCCTCCTTCCCGGCGACGACCTCATCTTTGGCACCCTGGTCCCCAAAGGGCACTTCATCAACGTCTCCCTCCTGGGCGCCGGTGACACGTGGCGAGTGGAGGACTTTTTGAGTAATGACCTGGTCAAGAAGGCTATTCCCTTTCCTTATGAGAGGTCCTGTGGCTGCCGGCCCAAGATTGCCGTTGGCATGGCCTCTTACTTCTACGCTGACGGCTTAGTGGCTATTGGCGATGCCTGCGTCGCCCGCCTCTACAAGGATGGCATCGGTTCCGCCCTTCTCACCGCCCGCCAGGCGGCCCGGACCGCCCTGGACCATGGGGTGTCCTCCGAAGATTTCGCCAGGCACTATGCTCCCCTGGCCCTGGCCATCCATCGGGACAACCGATTCGGTAGAGCCATCTTCGGCGTGCATCACCGGATCAAGGAGTCACCCGCCCTATTTCGCTCCCATTCTCGGCTTATTGCCGCCGAACAGTCTCAAGGCAAGGGAGAGTTGCCCTTCAGCCGTACCTTCTGGGGCATCTTTACCGGCAGCTACACCTACCGGCAGATTGCGCAGACGGCTCTGAAGCCCAGTTTCATCGTCAAGCTAGCGACCGGTTATCTCCGGGAGAAACTGGGTCCCCATCCAGCATCTCCGCCGTCCGCAACCCTTCCGGAAGCATGGCCTTCGACCCAGAGCCTCCCGAGGCGCATTTTGGTGCTCGGCGGCGGTTTTGGAGGAGTCTACACCACTCTGCATTTGGAGCGCGCCCTTCGCCATCAGCCGAATGTTTCTTTGACCCTGGTGAGTGATGAGAACTTCTTCTTATTCACCCCGATGCTGCAGGAGGTGGCTACCGGGGGTATCGAGACCCGGCATATAGCCTATCCCATCCGGCGGCTCCGGCATCGAGAGAATATCCGCTTCCTCCAGACCCGGGTGCAGGACATTGACCTTCACGAAAGAAAAGTAGCCACCGAGTATGGGCCTCTGAACTACGACCTCC
Organism: Dehalococcoidia bacterium; assembly: GCA_030691805.1. Taxonomy (GTDB): domain Bacteria; phylum Chloroflexota; class Dehalococcoidia; order JAUYDP01; family JAUYDP01; genus JAUYDP01. The sequence goes on from JAUYDP010000464.1 coordinate 1,967, forward strand.
TGGTACTGGCCCTGGGCAGCATAACAGACATGACCGAGCTCCCGCGTCCGGCCAAGAACGTCTTCACCCTGAAGAGCCTGTTGGATGGCATGTTCCTGCGCAACCACGTAATAAACGCCCTGGAGCTGGCCGATATCGAGAATGATCCCCAGCATAGAAAGCAGCTCTTGACCTTCGTCGTCGCCGGCGGCGGCTACACCGGCATCCAGCTTATCACCGAAATGTGCGATTTCATCCGGGGCTCTCTTTTGAAGGAGTACAAGAGTATCCAAGCCTCGGAGGTAAGGATTCTTTTGATGGAAGGGCAGGAACGGCTCCTCCCGGGCAAGGACGAAAGGCTGGCACGCAGGATTGGGGACATCCTTCGACGACAGGGCATCGAGGTAATGGTGAACTCGAAGGTGACCGACCTTCGGGATGGGAGCATGGAGATCAACGGCGTGCAGCGGCTGCCCACCAGCACCATCGTCTGGGCCACGGGCATCCGTGCCAACCCCGTGGTAGCCCGCCTTCCGGTGGAAAAAGACAGCCTGGGACGGGTGCTGGTCAACGGGTACCTGGAGTTGCCTGCCTTTCCCGGGGTTTACGCTCTGGGCGATAATGCCTGTATCATGGACGCGGCCACCGGTGAGGCCCTGCCACCTAGCGCCCATTTCGCGGTACGCCAGCCCAAGACGGTGGCGGCTAATATCCTAGCGGACCTGGGAGGCAAAGCCAGGCGTCCTTATCGTTGGAAACCCGCCATCGAGATGATCTCCCTCGGCCCCCGTAACGCGGCCATGAGCATCAGAGGAATCCATCTATTTGGCCTGCCCGTGCGGCTGCTGTGGGTATTGGGATATCTAAGCCTGGTGATCGGGGCTTACAACCGGATCCGCATCGTTGTAGACTGGCTGTTGATCCTCTTCTTCGGACGCGATAGCACCCTGCTGCGGATCGAGCGTGACGAGTCCAGCCTTGGGGAGACCTCGAAGCCCCGCAGAGGTCCACCTTGACTAGTAATCACCCCGATGCTATAGTTTTTTTCACACCCAGGAGGCATTATGAGAGATTCCACGTATAGTGGCCTAAAGCGGGCCTATGGCTACGATGAGGTCGCCCTGGTGCCAGGAGCGATTACGATCAACCCGGACCAGGTGGATATCACCCTTGCTCTAGGTGACAAGACCCTGGAGATACCCTTCCTGGCTTCGGCTATGGACGGCGTGGTGGATTCTCGCTTTGCCATCGCCATGGGACGCTTGGGAGGCCTGGCGGTCCTGAACCTGGAGGGGGTGCAGACCCGCTACGAAGACCCGAGGACTGTTCTGGACCAGGTGGTCGAAGCCTCCCCCGGAGAGATAACCAGCCTTCTACAGCGTATCTACAGCGAGCCAATCAAGGAGAGGCTGATCGGAGAACGCATTAGGGAGATAAAGGCCGGAGGCGCGCTGGCTGCGGCCTCGGCCACTCCAACCACCGCCCTTCACTTCGGCCCATTAGCCGCCGAAGCGGGCGCTGATTTCTTCGTGGTCCAGTCAACGGTGACCACCGCCCGCCATGTTTCCCGCACTTATCCTCTGCTCTCCTTCACCGAGCTCCGCCAGATCCTTCGCGTTCCCCTGTTAGTCGGCAACTGCGTTAGCTACGCTCCGGCCCTGGAGTTGATGGACACGGGCATCGATGGGCTACTGGTAGGGGTTGGGCCGGGCGCCGCTTGCACCAGCCGCCAGGTTCTGGGCGTTGGCGTCCCGCAGGTCACCGCTACTATTAGTTGCGCGGCGGCGCGTGACCACTACTTCAAGTCCTCCGGGCGCTACGTGGCTATCATCACTGATGGCGGAATGTCCACCGGAGGCGATATCTGTAAGTCCATTGCCTCCGGCGCCGACGGGGTCATGCTGGGGTCTCCTTTCGCTCAGAGCCAGGAAGCCCCGGGTAGAGGATTCCACTGGGGGATGGCTACGCCTCACCCGGCGCTGCCCAGGGGCACGCGTATTCGCGTTGGCGTCAGAGGGACCCTCGAACAGATCCTTTTCGGCCCTACCAGCCTGACCGACGGCACCCAGAACCTGGTCGGGGCGCTGCGGATCAGCATGGGGATGCTGGGCGCCCGCAACATCAAAGAGATGCAGCAAGTAGATATGGTCATTGCCCCCTCTATTCGCACCGAGGGCAAAGCCTATCAGATTGCCCAGGGGTTGGTCTAGGACCACCGGATAGTAGACCGCGGGTTAGGCGGGACATTCCAGCGGCTTTCCAGCCTGATACCGCACATTGATACCACACAATTAATTGTGCGGTATCGCCGCAGGCCCGAAAAAGGGCTGGCTATCCGCCTCGGACGCAGATCCGAGGTGCCTTCTCAGCCCCGTTGCTTCTCCCAATACCCCATCGCATTCCTGCTGGTGCCTCCGCGTCAGGTCAGCCATAAGCCCGTCGCTCGCCGGCACGAAACAGCCGACAACGATTCCCCGATACCGCACAATTAATTGTGCGGTATCGGCGCAGGCCGCGCCCTGGCGACCACCTGGGGCTGGCAGTTACCGATGTAGCCCAAAAGCGCTACACTACTCCTGAAAGAAGGGTGGGGCGAAATGAATAAGTCTGCCACGGTTAGAGCGCGTATGGAACCACACCTCAAGAAGGAAGCAGAGGACTTGCTTGCGGAACTGGGTCTATCCGCCACGGAAGCAATCACTCTTTTCTATCGCCAAATCACGCTGCGGAAGAGGCTTCCGTTCGATGTGGTTATCCCGAATGCAACTACGCGAAGAACATTCGAAAGTACAGATGCGGGAAAAGACATCGTGGTCTGTACGGACGCGGAGGATATGTTCAGGAACCTGGGCATTTGATGCTCAGTAACTATTCGGGCAGGAGCCGGAGGGCATCAACGTGGCGAGGACGCAGCAGCCCAAATGAGATGACGACAAGCGCGGTGATCGCCATTGCTATGATCGAGCGAGGCGTAAAGTGGGCCAGTATCCAGGATTAGCGCCACGACCGGGGCCGCGGACGCTCCTTGCCCGCTCGGCGTGCGGTGTCAGTATGGCCGGAGGCGCCGATGCCCAAGCTCCGTGGTGGTGGATGGTAGCTATTAACCTTCGCTTCGAGGGCCTCCCGGATCAGCTCTGCCATCGCGATTCCCCGCTCGGCCGCCGCACGGCGCAGCCGCTCGAGCAATTCGTCTGAAGCAACGATACTTGTGCGTCGCATAGTCGTACTATATCATAGCTGGCAGCATTATAGCATGGCAACCGCTCTGCTTCTGCAATCCAGTATGGACTTCTAGGGCAAGTTCGTATATACTTCAGTGGTGCATATATCAGCATAAAAGGGGTACTTTCGTATGGAGCGTGTGATGCTTACTTTGCCTCCGGACCTATTGCAGGAAGTAGACGCGGCTGCCCGACGGCTTGGGCGGGCGCGCAGCCATGTGGTGCGCCAGGCCCTGCAAGATTGGCTGGAACGGCAACGGCGCCAGCAATTCGAGGCGCTGTTGGCCGAGGGTTATCAGGCGATGGCCCAAGCAGCGGCCGCTATTGCCACGGAAAGCCTGACCTTACAGGCCGCCGCAACCGAAGGGGTCTGGCGCTGGGATGAGTGAGGAGCGGACTTTTCGCCGCGGCGATGTCGTGCTGGTGTCCTTCCCGTACGTCACCGATCCCTCTCGGACTAAGCTGCGCCCGGCCGTTATTGTCCAAAATGATGTGGGCAACCAGTACAGCCCTAACCTCATCATCGCCGCCATCTCCTCTCAGAGCCCCATTCGCCAGTATCCCACCAACGTGGTCTTGCGCCAGGACTCGCCCGCAGCCGAAGGCGCGGGGCTGGGCCGGGACTCGGTCGTGCAGGCCGAAGTCATCCTGACCATCCCCAAGGCCAGCGTGGCCAAGCGGCTAGGGCGATTCAACGATGGGGCCATGCGGGACATTGACCAATGCTTGAAAGTGAGCCTGGGCCTTCCCTGAGGAGGGCGAGGCCGATTCCGCCGGCCCCTGCCACGAGGACAGCTTCAGTACCGCTATTTGACGTTGAGGTGGATTTTTAGTGCTCTCTCCACTTTTGGTAGGTACTGTGGCGGCAGTGACCCTCTAAGTCTTACTAGCCGGCTTTTGTCGAGAGTCCGGACCTGGTTGGCTTTTATGCGAGAATCTGAAGTAAGTCCTGCGACGCCTTTTGGGACGAAGACTTCAAACGGGTACTCTCTCTTGGCGGGTTGCCCCGTGATGGGCAGAACCGTGACCGTCTCGGTGTATTCATTGTTGATGTCGTTAGAAACGATCAGCGCAGGGCGACGTTTGCCGGTTTCAGATCCGACGACCGGTTCGAGGTCTACGTCGTAAATGTCCCCGTATCGCGGAAAGCCTGTCCCGGCTACGCGCTCTGGCCTGACTTCACCCATAAACACCTCCTCGTCAGCTTGTCACCCCCAGTGCTCCAGAGTGGGACCTTCCCACTCCTTGCTGACCTCGGCATCTTCCTCCCGCCTAGCCACGTAGCCCTCTATGAGGTTTCGCCTCAACTCCTCTTGTTCGAGTTGAGTCAACCTGTCATGAATGGCCGCGCCCACGAAAGCACTCCGGCTACGTTCGCTAACGCGACCCTTCAACGCGGCAACGATGTCCTCGGGAATAGTAAAGTTGACCCTCACAGTTTTCATGATTAGCGTTCATCCTTGTTTCAGCGAATACCTACTTAGACAACCCATTATCCCTCTCTACCAGCAATAAGTATATCATAT
>JAUYDP010000001.1 GCA_030691805.1 Dehalococcoidia bacterium
AATCTGCGCCATCTGCGGATAGGTAAATGCCCTACGCCGAGCTTCACTGCCACTCCTACTACTCCTTCCACGACGGGGCCTCGTCCATCGAGGAGCTGGTCCTGCGGGCAAAGGAGCTGGGCTACGACGCCCTTGCCCTGACCGACCACGATAATCTCTGCGCCGCCCTGGAGTTCGCCCGCTGCGCCGGCTCCTGGGGCCTCCGGCCCATCATCGGGGCCGAGCTGACCCTGCGGGAGGGCTGGCACCTGACCCTCCTGGCGGAAAACCACCAGGGCTATAGCAACCTCACCCGGCTCATCTCCCTGGCCCATGTCCAGGGTGGCCGCCGGGAGCCGGCCCTGGACCCGGAGCTGCTGGCGGAACATGCCAGCGGCCTCATCGCCCTCTCCGGCTGCCGCCAGGGCCAGATACCGGCCCTCCTGGAGCGGGGTAAGCCGGAGGAGGCCCGGGCCCTGGCCCGCCGGTTCCTGGACTGGTTCGGGCCGGAGGGTTTCTATCTGGAGCTACAGGACAACCTCTGCTACGGGGACAAGAGGCGCAACCGCATGCTGGCATCCCTGGGCCGGGAGATGGGGATACCCCTGGCGGCCACAGGCAACGCCCACTATCACGTCCGGGAGCGGAGCCGCCTCCAGGACGCCCTGGTGGCCGTCCGCCACTGCAAGACCCTGGACGAGACCCACCGGCAGCGCCGCCCCAACTCCGAGTTCTACCTGCGGCCGCCCGCTGAGATGGCGGAGCTATTCGCCTGGCTTCCGGAGGCGGTGGCGAACACGCGGGAGATAGCCCGGCGCTGCGCCTTCGACCCCTCCCGTGACCTGGACTACCGCTTCCCCGACTGCCCGGTGCCGGAGGGTCACACGCCGGACTCCTACCTGGAGGAGCTATGCCTCCAGGCGGCCGTCCGCCGCTACGGGGCGGTCACCCCGGGGAGTGTCCCGGCGGGGCCAGAAAGCCCCGCCTATCCAGATCCCTCCTATCCAGCTGCGGATAGCCGGCCCTTTCTAGGGCCGGGGCCCAGCCCCAAAAGGCGGACACTCTCCAGGGAAATCGCCCCCCGCGTGCGAGAACGGCTGGACGAGGAGCTGCGCCTCATCCGCAAGCACGGCCTCTCCGGCTTCTTTCTCATCTACCACGAGATACTCAAGCTGGGCCGGGAGGTTGCGGTGGAGCTGGGCCTCTCCCGTCCGGAGACGCCCCTGGAGGAAGACCCACCGGGACGCAGCCGGGGGTCCTCCGTCAGCCTGCTGGTGGGCTACCTCATCGGCCTCTCCCATATTGACCCCCTGAAGTACAACCTCTCCCTGGAGCGATTCCTGCGCGAGGACCTCACCCGGGTGCCCGACGTGGACCTGGACTTCCCTCGCAATATCCGGGAGGGCCTAATCCTGAAGGTACACCAGAAATGGGGCTGGCAGCACGCCGCCCTCACCGGCATGTTCAGCACCTATAAGATAAGGGGGGCCGTGCGGGACCTGGGCAAGGCCCTGGGCCTGCCGGAGGACGAGGTGGACAAGCTGGCCAAGCGGGTGGAGCACCGCAGCGCCAAGCACCTGGCCGAGGAGATGGAGTCCCTGCCCGACTTCAAGGACAAGATGGAGGCACCCCTCTGGCGCCATCTGGTGGACCTGGCAAGGGAATTGGACGGCTTCCCCCGGTATCTGGCCCAGCACCCTGGGGGCATGGTTATCAGCTCCCGGCCCCTGGTGGACCTGGTGCCCGTCCAGCCGGCGGCCATGGAGGGACGCTACATCTGCCAGTGGGACAAAGACAGCGTCCAGGACGCCTCCTTCATCAAGATAGACTTCCTGGCCCTGGGGGCGCTCTCCCAGGTCCAGGAATGTCAGACCCTCATCCTGGAACGCCTCGGCCTGAAGATAGACCTCTCCCGCATAGATTACGACGACCCCGCCGTCTACGACATGCTCTGCAAGGGTGACACCATCGGGGTCTTCCAGGTGGAGTCGGCGGCCCAGCTCCAGACCATCGGCCGGCTGCGGCCCCGCAACCTGGTGGACATGGCCATTGAGGTGGCCCTGGTGCGGCCGGGGGTGGGCGCCACCGGATCCACCCACGCCTATCTGGCCCGGCGGGCGGGCAAGGAGCCTGTGGTCTACGACCATCCCCTGGAGAAGCGGGCCCTGGAGCGCACCCTTGGGACCATCGTCTTCCAGGACCAGGTAAACCAACTCGCCATAGATGTGGCGGGCTTCTCCGGCGACCAGGCGGACCAGCTCCGCCGGGCCTTCAGCCGGCGCAATAACCAGTCGCTCCTCCAGGCATTCTGGGCGAAGTTCCGGGACGGGGCGGCCGCCCGGGGAGTGCCGGAGGCGGCGGCCAGGATGATCTTCACCAAATTCAACGGCCAGTACATGTTCCCCGAGAGCCACGCCTACGCCTTCGGGGTCACCGCCTACCAGGCATCCTGGCTAAAGCGCTACTACCCCCTGGAGTTCTACGTGGCCATCTTCAACCAGCAGCCCATGGGCTTCTACAGTCTGGAGAGCCTCAAGGAGGACGCCCGCAGGCACGGTATCGCCGTACTGAACCCGGACGTGAACCTAAGTGGGGAGAAGTGCGTT
>JAUYDP010000106.1 GCA_030691805.1 Dehalococcoidia bacterium
TCGGTACTGAGGCTGAGCCTGAATTCGTGGGAACGATAGCTGTAGACAATCCCTGGGAGCTGCTCCATAAGGTCCGCAGCGGCCAGCCGGGGGCGGCCATGCCCTCAGCTATCGAGAGCGGATGGCAGACCCAAGACGCCGTGGACGTTTTGGCCCATGCCCAATCACTGCCTACGGAGCAGCCTAAAGCCCTGCCCAAGACTGGCGGCCCGGTAGACCTCATGGTGCTGGCGGCCCTGGCGGCCATCGTCCTGGCGGGGACTGGCGTTTTGATGAGGACTTGGGCCCGCCGGTAGAGGAGTTCATCAACTCAGGGTATCGATCGAAAGGGTGGGCGTCAGAGTTTCGCGCTGGGGGAGAGTAGGCGTAGTGCGGGCAACTTGGGCATGAGGCATCAATACGTTACTATGCTGTTACAGACCTCTGCATAGACCAGGGGTGCGCGATTGCGACGGCCGGTTCGTGGTCCCAGATTCCCAACGGATAACGGATGGCAACGGATAACGGATTTGTGGCCCCGTGGCGTTGCAGGGCGATGCTGCGTGGCGCATCCGTTGTGGTTATCCGTTGGGGTCTTCGGCAGGGCAGGCTAACTGCGAACGTGTGCAGTCCGCCCGGGGGCGCCGGCTGATCCGTTGAGAATATGGCCCCCAGCATCGTTCGCCCCTTGTTGAACTGTGCAGTCAAGTCTAAAACGGCTGGGGCGATCCCGCGGCGGGCCGCTTGCCCTGGGTGTCGGTACCCCAGAAGAGCGTGAAGCTGAAACGGACCCGCCCCGGGCTGAAGCCATGGGCTGGCTATGTTAGCAAACCCCCCTGAAGGGGCTCTTTGGGGGGGAGAACAGGATACAAACATGATGCCATACTTGCAAGGGGGCGCGTTCCCCTATGCCCCGGTGCTTTAGCCTGGGGTGGTGTGCCGCACCTCAGGCTAAAGCACCGGGGCGTGACCATACCGCCCACCATGCCAGACTCACAACGGATGGGTAAACGTTCACAACGGATGGGCAGGTCTCAGAAGCAAAGCATCGGCAAAGGATGGTGTGCGTAGGAGAGGCCAAACGGATACAAGGGATCGGAGAAGCCCCATCCTATTGGTCAGCACGGTCCTGGCGTTGTACATCCGTTATCCGTTTGTCATCCGTTATCCGTTGGGAATCTGGCATCCCCTAAGCCCCAGCCCGTCCGTTGGGAATCTTCCAGCGAACCGCGGGTGGAGTGGGCTGCCAGTCCTGTCACGGTGCTGATGCTCGCGGCACTTGCAAATATCTGTTAGTGTTAGGCCGATGCCACTAACGGTAACGTGGTGAAAAGGTATTACCCAAAGTAGCAGGTTCTCAGTCCTATAAATCATGGTTATCTAGGATGCCTGCTCCCAACTTCAAGGGTATCATTACAACCAACACCCAGGTGGGGACAAGGAGTGGTAATGGAGCTCGTCAGGGTCTTGCTGGTAGAGGACCACCCGCACCTCCGCCAGCTCTTGCGGGGCTTTTTGGCAGAAGACCCGGCTATAAGCCTGGTGGGGGAGGCGGATACGCGCCAGGAAGCCCTGCTCCAAGCCAGGCAAACCCTGCCCGACGTGGTCTTGGTGGATGTAAGCCTTCCCGGTGGCGGTGGCGTGGAGTTTACCCGCATCCTGAAGCGGGAACTGCCTCAGACGAAGGTTATCATACTGCTGGAGGAAGAGAACGAGGTCTACCGGAAGGCTTCCGGGGACTGTGGCGCCAGCGGCTACTTGCCTAAGGTCCAGACGCCTTTCCGGCTGCTCCCGCTGATAAAGGCCATCCAGCTTGGGACTACCCTAGGAGGGGAAATGGAGGAAAAAGCCCCAATATCCGGTGATCATACGGACAGAAGAAGGTTTCGCGTAGTCGAGGCTGGACTGGACTGGTTTCTGAAAAACGTGAGTTGCCAGGATGCCTGCCCGGCCCACACCGACGTGCCAACTTATGCGGCTCTTATCAGCCAAGGTAGGTTCGAGGATGCCTTCCAGGTCAACCGCCGCTACAACGTGTTCCCATCAATTCTCGGGCGCATCTGCACCCGAGTTTGCCAGACCGCTTGCCGCAGATCCATCGTAGACGACCCGATCTCCATTTGTAACCTCAAACGATCGGCCGGGGATATGCGCGATGAGCTTAGGCCCCGCTCGGCAGAGGAGCCAGCCATGTACCTCAAGGTAGCGGTGGTGGGCACCGGGCCAGCGGGCATGACCGTGGCCAAAGACCTGGCCGACCTTGGCTATCAGGTCACCATCTTTGAGGCTCTAGGTGTGGTAGGGGGAATGCTTCGAGTGGGCATACCAGCCTACCGTCTCCCCAGACACCTGATTGACGAGGCTGTTAACGAGTTGCAAGCGCTTGGCGTTGACGTCCGGTTGAACACCCCCATCGGTAAGGACCTCAAGCTGGGAGACCTGATGCAGCAATACCAGGCAGTGGTGATCGCCGCCGGCGCCCACAAGCCGGAGAAGCTGGGTATCCCTGGGGAAGACCTGGAGGGCGTTCTACACGGCGTGACCTTTATGCGGATGGTGAACCTGGAAGAGAAGATTCCCCTGGGCCAGAGCGTGGCCGTGATCGGCCTCGGCCATACCGCCATAGACTGCGCCCGCTCTTCCGTCCGGCTTGGTGCCAAGGATGTGCATATCATCTACCGCCGCACGGCCGCCGAATCAGGGGCAGGTGAGGAAGAGATACATGAGGCCGAAGAGGAGGGTGTCCACTTCCATTACTTGACCTCGCCGCTCAGGGTGGTGAGCAACGACGGCCTTAGAGTGGGAGGACTGGAATGCCAGCGAAACGAACTCGGCGAGCCTGACGCCAGCGGAAGAAGGCGCCCGGTGCCTGTCCCTGGTTCCGAATACATCTTACCTATAGACAACCTTATTCCGGCCGTTAGCCAGTCGCCAGACATGTCCTTCCTTCCTGAAGAGATCGGCCTGGAAGTATCCCGCTGGGACCGGCTGGTGGTTGACCAGCAGAGCTTTATGACGAGCCAGCCAGGCGTCTTCGCCATCGGGGACTTCATTACAGGCCCGCGGGACGTGATCAACGTTATCGCCGATGGCCACCGGGCGGCCGCCTCGGTGGATATTTACCTGCGAGGGCCAAGAGAGGTTAGCCAGCGAATGAGGGCGGTGGAAGTAGCCCCATATGGACGGGATGGCCTCTACCTGACAATAGATCGCATGAGTATGCCCACGTTGCCTCCTAAAGATCGGGGATCGTTGGAGGCGGAGGTAGAGTTGGGATACTCACCAGAAGAGGCGATGCTGGAGGCCAGCCGGTGTCTGCAATGCCACATCAATGTTATTATTGACAGCGAGAAGTGCATCCTCTGTGGAGGGTGTGTAGACGTCTGTCCGTACAATGCTTTGAGTATGGTAAGCCTGGCTGCTTTCGAATTGGACGAGGGCCTTCCCGTCAATGGTGAAAGGGGAGGCGTCCTACTGCTGAACGAAGAGCGTTGCGTGCGGTGCGGCCTCTGTGAGGCTCGCTGCCCCACCAAGGCTATCAGCATGGTCCGAATGCACCGGGACGAGAAAAGCCGTTATCTCTTCCAGAGAACAGCCGCCCCAAAGGTAGCGGTCCCGGTAGTTAGCGGGAGGAAATCCTAATGGTAGTTGGCGAGACTCTGGAATTGGCCATCGTCTTTGGAGCCTTTATCTGTTGCCTGGCTGTCCTGGTCGCCTTACAGCGCTGGCTAGGCTCTGTGTGAGAAACACCGGGAGTACACGATTGATCAACGACATTCTCGACGAATTCGACCGTAAAGTACGCCAGAGCCGAATCTGGCGCTCCTTCTTCCGTTATGGATGGCCGGAGGATGCCTGGACGAGGTCGCAGGCTATCATGAGCAATGTCTTCCTCCACCTGCACCCGGTGAAGGTACGCCGCCACGGCGTCAAGATTACCTACACCTACTGCATGGGCGGTATCTCTTTCCTGCTATTTATCCTCTTGACAGTGACCGGCGTTCTCTTGATGTTCTATTACCGTCCCACTATCCAGTTGGCCTACACCGATATGAAAGAGTTGGAAACGACTGTGAACCTGGGGATGTTGATGCGGAACTTCCACAGATGGGCTGCCCACGGCATGGTTATAACGGTTTTTCTGCACATGATACGGGTATTCAGCACCGGCTCTTACCGGCCGCCTCGGGAGTTCAACTGGGTGGTAGGGGTGGTGCTGCTATTTTTTACATTCCTCTTGAGCTTCACCGGTTACCTGCTGCCCTGGGACCAGCTCTCCTTCTGGGCTATTACCGTGGGCACCAACATGGCAGGCTACGCGCCGCTGGTTGGCAGTGATATGCGTTTCCTCCTTCTGGGCGCCTACGAGGTGGGAGCTAATGCCCTAATTCGTTTCTACACGCTGCACGTGATCCTCCTTCCCCTCGTCGCAGCTATCTTCATGGCGGTGCACTTCTGGCGGATCAGGAAGGATGGAGGAATATCAGGGCCCCTGTAGGCGCCGGTGCTTGATGGTGCTTCGTAGTGCCTTATAGTGCTTGATTGTCTGTATGCAGCGTGGGCGTTGTCCCCCGGTGAAGCTGGAGTGCGGACAGGCGCATTTAGACAACCAGCCACTACGAAGCACAATCAAGCACCATGAAGCACAATCAAGCACTATCAAGCACTATCAAGCACAACGCTAAGGAGCGATATGGAAGCTAGACTAAGAGGTAAGACGGCAGGGTCTAACGGTGTTGAGGACCGCGTGCGTATAGCCGCCGTGGTCAAGGTCCAAGGCGAAGTGCCCGTCCTGGAGCGAGAGCCGGACGACACGGTATCTACCTGGCCCCACCTGGTGGTTTGGGAATTCATCGCGGCCATGCTCTTCATAGTAGTGCTACTAGCCATGTCCTGGTTGGTAAACGCACCGCTGGTGGACCATGCCAACTCCGACCTTACACCGAACCCGGCCAAGGCGCCCTGGTATTTCTTGAACCTGCAAGAGCTGCTCCTCCACATGCATCCCTCTCTTGCCGGGGTAATTGTTCCGGGCCTTTTACTGGTCTGGCTTATGACTATCCCATACATGGACAACACCACCGAAGGAATCGGAAAGTGGTTCACCTCGCCGAGAGGCGCCCGCATCGCCATCTTTTCTTCAGCCTTCGCTGCTGTCCTGGTGCCTGTGATGGTGATATTCGATGAATACGTGGGGGTGCGGCGTTATCTCGCTCCCCTGGGTGTGCCCGCTTTTATTATTGAGAGCGTCATACCGGTCGTTCTGATGGTAGGCTTGCCCGCGGTTCTTCTCTACCTGGTGAGAGCCATCTGGGGCAGGGTCAACACCCGTGAGAAGATGATCGCTCTCTTCTTTGGCTTTGTAGCCACTTATTTAGTCCTAACCATCATAGGCACGGCCTTCCGTGGTTCAGGGATGCACCTCTTCTGGCCCTGGGAAATGCCGCCAGCCCGCTAATAACAGGGAGAGTTACCAAGTATGGAACACCGATCATATCAGATGCCCAGGCTCG
>JAUYDP010000112.1 GCA_030691805.1 Dehalococcoidia bacterium
CAAAGAGGCCGGCGAAGGGGCTTCGGCTCCTGCGCTTGCGTCCATCGCGAACGCCGTTAGCGACGCCATCGGTGTCAGGATAAAGAGCCTCCCCATAACGCCCGACAAGATCCTGGAGGCATTGAAAGAAAAGGGGTAAAGCGATAACCAGGAAACAGGAACGAGGAAGTGCTTTGCTAGGGTTTGGCCGTTGGAGTGCTTCTCGGAGCCGGAGTAGGTGTGGCGGGAATAGCCAGCTCCTGTCCTACGTTAATCAAACGTGGATCGCTGAGCTTGTTCGCTTGAACGATAGCCTCGATAGTGACGCCGTAGTTCTTTGCGATTTGATATAGGGTATCACCTGGAGCAACTTTGTAGATTGTTGGGCCTGGCGTAGGAGTAGCGGTGGGGAGTGGGGTGGCTGAGGCGGTGGACGAAGGGGTCGGTGCGAACCCGACCACCGGTACTACTGCTGCTCGTTCTTGACCCATAACAACGAATGCGGCCATTACCACCAGGACTACCACAATGCCGGAAAGGGAATAGACCGTTACCCTCAGGGCTAAGGGAGTCTTGCCTGGTATTCTAAGATGACGGGATACGTGCCCTGTTCGGGCCAACTCCCGCAGCCGGCTCTGGCTCCGGTCTCTTTCGGTATTAAGGGACCTCTGTCTTAGGATCAGCCATTCTGGAGAAAAGGATGACCGGCCGAAAAGCCTCCGCTCGGCTCGCAAGCGGGAAAGCTCAGCATCAATCTCCTGGATCTCCTGACGGAGATGTTGTACTTCCTCTTGGGAGGTCTGGTTTTCCATCCTGATCTTTTAAAGAGTAAGCGTTCTTACGCTGGTACCGCTCAAAATTATGTAACTGCTCGTCACGATTGTAACGATTTTAGCAGGTCAATAGAAGAAAGTAAATCTTGTAGATGGTAGAATCTTCGCAGATAGTTTCTTGACGGTCGCTGGCACCGCGGCTGGGTAGCCCTGTGCCGAGGAAGCTCACCCATGCAGCCAGGATCGTAGGGGCGGACCTTGTGTCCGCCCAGAAGGGTAGCTCATTGCCGAGGAAGCCTACCCATGCAGCACTATTTGGAGAAAGGGAAAAAGGTGTATAGTTGGAAACATTGGTGAACGAGCAACGTTTTGCTCAGGGCCTTGAATACGCCCAATATTTGGCTCAGATGAAGACCAACCGCGAGCATTTCGAGCGAAACTATCAGGAGTTAAGGCTAAGCCCGGATGATGAGAAATATTTTTCCAGTATCAATGAGAGATTGGGTCCTATTAAGGTCCTGGCCCTGGGTGAGGATTGGTGTCCCGATGTCCAGCGGGGCCTGCCAATAATGGCCAAAATCGCCGAGCGGGCCGGTATGGATCTGAGGGTTTTCCCTCGCGACAATAACATGGACATCATGAATCAGTACCTCAAGGAGGGCAAGTATACCTCTATCCCCGTTTTTGCATTCTTCGGCCAGGACTGGAAACCTCTGGGCTATTGGATAGAGCGACCGGCCATGGCCACAAAATTTATAAGTGAGACAAAGGAAAAGCTTGTTGAGTTTAATCTAACGGAAGAGGAGACAAAACTGGAACTCAGGAAAAGGATGGCGCCCATATGGGACAACTTGCGCATGGAGACAGTGCGAGAACTAAGAGAACTCCTGGGCAAGGCCGCGACGTTCTAAACAACCTCGCCAATATTTGGAGCATCTAAAACTAACATAAGGGAACAAGGTGATCGCGCTTCATAGCATCTGGACCGGCTCCGCCCTGCGACTCTGGGGCGAGGACTCGAAGGGGTCCCAGGCCCCTACTAAGCAGCAGGGCCTCCAATCCAAATCACGGCAACCCCACTCTCACCCCTTTGCCCTCCCTCACAAGAGGCTCAGAAAGGAGGTCGCCGCCGTGGCAGGTCCTTCTCTGGTTGAACGGGCGGAAAAGGAGGAGATGGCTCTGCACCTCCCATCGGACTCGAAAGGTCCTCTTTCCAGCCCCGAGCTGGTATGGGAGGACGGGGGAGCCCCTTCCGGAAGGTCAGGGAGACGCCTGCGCCCCTGGGGTGTTCCTTGCCTGGCTCTCGGGCCGTCGGCGGCTCTGGGTCTCCTGGCCGGTCTACCCCAGCTCCCGCCGGCAGGTACCAGCCTGGGCGCGTCCCTTCGGTACTGGGCGGAGGTGGCCAAGCTGTGTCTGGAGCTCCTGGCCCTGGAGCGGTTCGTTCCCGATCTGGATGAAGATGGGAACGGAGGCCTGAGAGCGATGTGGAGGCCGCTCTTCGAGGCGGAAGATGTGCGGGAACGGCTCCGCATCCTGGCCTCAGCCATGCCGCCCATCTGCCGGGCCCTGGATGGTGGCGAGCCATCACCAGGCCCTATTGCCTTAGTAGAAAGCTTCCTCGGAGCCTCCGTCGATGGCGCGGTCCGCCGCTGGGTGGTCTCCGGCCCGATACTCTCTCGCAAACGAGTCCCCAAGATAAAGGAGACATCAGTCGCGCAGCGCTGGCTCGAGGCCCTTTTGTCCGAAGATCCCCGTATCCTTGTCTCTTCAAATCAAGCGAGCGCCTTTATCAAGGATATTCGAGCTTGGACCGCTCAACTCAGACCACCCGGCACAGAGGCCGCCTTTCGCACCTGCTTCCGTCTCGACCCTCCCGCGGGGCAAGAGGAGCCAAGCCCTCCCGCGGAGGCTAGGACCTGGGCCATATCCTATCACCTCCAGGCCACGGATGACCGGAGCCTGCTCATTGACGCTGCTACCATCTGGAAGGAGCGCTCCGGGACACTCACCTTCTTGAAGCGCCGCTTCGAGAACCCACAGGAGCGGCTCCTGGCGGACCTGGGGCGGGCCTCCCGCCTTTTCCCAACCCTGGAAGAGAGCCTGAGGTCACCCCGTCCCGCCGCCTGCAAGCTTTCAGTAGAGCAGGCCTACAGCTTCTTACGGGAGTCCGTTCCCCTCCTGGAGGAGAGCGGCTTTGGCGTCCTGGTCCCACCCTGGTGGCAGAAGCCAGCGGCAAGGCTGGGGGTGAGGCTGAAGGTGAGAGCCAGGGATGCGGGCAAGACGGGCGCAGGGCTCATGGGCCTGGGGAGCCTGGTGGACTATGACTGGGAAGTGGCTCTTGGGGATGAGAAGCTAAGCCGGGAGGAATTTGAGAAGCTGTCGGCCCTGAAGGTGCCCCTGGTACAGGTGAGGGGGCAGTGGGTGGAGCTGCGGCCCCAGGAGATCGAGGCCGCCATCCAGTTCTTCGAGAAAAGGCAGCGGGGTGCCCTGACCCTCTCCCAGGCCCTCCACCTGGGCCTGGCTGCCGATACCTCAGAAACTGGTGTACCCGTAGTGGGACTGGAGGCCGAAGGCTGGATAAGCGAGCTCATGAAGGGATTGGACTCCGGTACGCCCATGGAGGAGCTGCCACCTCCGGAGGGCTTTCGGGGGATCCTGCGCCCCTACCAGATCAGAGGCTACTCCTGGATGGCCTTCCTGGACCGGTTCGGGCTGGGCGCCTGTCTGGCCGACGACATGGGTCTGGGTAAGACCATCCAGCTCATCGCCCTTCTCCTCCATGAGCGGTTACAGAAGAAGCGTACCGGCCCGACCCTCCTCATAGCCCCCATGTCCGTTGTGGGGAACTGGCAGCGGGAGATGGAGCGCTTTGCTCCCTCCCTCAAGGTTATGGTCCATCACGGGGCGGAGCGTCTCTCAGGACCCGCCTTCGAGAGGCAGGCCAGGAAGCACGACATGGTCATCAGCACCTATGGCCTGGCCCACCGGGACCAGCCTCACCTGGCGTCGGTCTCTTGGGAGCGGGTAGCCCTGGACGAGGCGCAAAACATCAAGAACCCCTCGACCAAGCAGACCCTCGCCATCCGGTCGCTCAGGGCCAGGAGCCGCCTGGCGCTTACCGGCACTCCCGTGGAAAATCGCCTATCGGACCTCTGGTCCATCATGGAGTTCTTGAACCCCGGCTACCTGGGCTCGGCCACCTACTTCCGACAGGCCTTCGCTTTGCCGGTAGAGAAGTACCGGGACGAGGAGCGCTTGGGGAGCCTGCGACGCCTGGTCCAGCCGTTCCTCCTGCGCCGCCTGAAGAGCGATCCTAACATCATCCAGGACCTGCCGGAGAAGATGGAGATGAAGGTCTTCTGCAACCTGACCCGCGAACAGGCTTCCCTGTATCAGGCGGTGGTGAAGGACATGATGGGAAAGATCGAGGAGTCAGAGGGCATAAATCGTAAAGGGCTAGTACTCGCTACCCTCATGAAGCTCAAGCAGGTGTGTAACCATCCGGCCCACTTCCTCCAGGATGGAAGCCCGCTGGAAGGACGGTCAGGGAAGCTCTTGCGCCTCGTGGAGATGCTGGAGGAGGCGCTGGCCGAAGGCGATCGAGCCCTGGTTTTCACCCAGTACGCCGAGATGGGGCAGATGCTGAAGGCCCATCTCCAGGACAAGCTGGGCCGCGAGGTGCTTTTCCTTCACGGCGGCACTTCCAGGAAGGCCCGCGACCACATGGTACGGCGTTTTCAGGAGGAGGCCGGCGGGCCGCCGGTGTTCGTCCTTTCCCTCAAGGCTGGGGGCACCGGGCTCAATCTCACGGCAGCCAATCACGTATTTCACTTCGACCGCTGGTGGAACCCGGCGGTGGAGGCTCAGGCGACGGACCGGGCTTTCCGTATCGGCCAGAAACGCAATGTCCAGGTACACAAGTATGTCTGTGCCGGGACCCTGGAGGAGCGCATTGACCAGTTGATGGAACAGAAGAAGGACCTGGCCGAAAGCGTGATGGGGGCCGGAGAGGGCTGGCTCACGGAGATGTCCACGGACCAGTTGCGGCATCTCCTGGCCCTATCCCGCGAGGCGGTGGTGGAGGACTGAGATGGGATACAGAGGTTATGGGGAACGCTACTACGAGCCGAGCAGGCCCCGGCCGGTCAAGGATGGCATCAAAACTAAGAGCCAGCGAGGCAAGATAGGCGAGACCTGGTGGGCAGGCCGGTGGACTGAGGTACTGGGATCGTTCGATATGGGGGCGCGCTTGGGCCGAGGCCGGACCTACGCCCGTAGGGGCCAGGTCATGAACCTGGAAATCCAGAAGGGCATGGTATCCGCCAGGGTCCAGGGTTCCCGTCCCAGGCCGTACGCCGTAACTATCGAGCTGAAGCCACTCTCCGAGGCTGACTGGGAAAGGGTTACAGAGGCCATGGCCTCCCAGGCTATCTTCGCCGCCAAGCTCCTGGCTGGGGAGATGCCCCAGAACATCGAGGAGGCCTTCCAGGACGCCAGAGTATCCCTCTTTCCTACCAACAGCGAGGACCTGGAGACCGACTGTTCCTGCCCGGACTGGGCTAACCCCTGCAAGCACATCGCCGCCGTCTATTATCTACTGGCGGAGGAGTTTGACCGAGACCCCTTCATGATCTTTCGCCTGCGGGGAAAGGAGAAGGACGAGCTCATCGCCGCCCTGCGGGAGCGGCGGGCCGGCGTGCAGGATGCGGAGGCCGGCGCCGAGGCACCGGCGGCGGCCCCAGAGGAGGCCGAAACCGTTGTTCCCCTGGAAGAATGTCTCGATCGTTTCTGGTCAGCCGGTGACGGCCTGGCCTCCTTCCGAATAGCCATCGGCCCGCCCCGGGTGCCCGAGGCCGTCCTCAAGCGCCTTGGCCCGCCTCCCTTTGGCAAAGACGGTGCCGCGGTCCTGGAGGCCCTGAACCGGGCCTACCGCAGTGTGAGCGAGCAGGCCCTGCGCCTGGCATACGGTGAGGATGGCGAAAGCAATGCCGCAGGCTGACCACTCTGACGAGTTCCTGCGGGTTTGGCCATCCCGCACCATCGAGAAGCAATGGTGGTCGCCCCTCTACGGCGACCTGGATACCCCTGCGGGGTGGGAATCCCAGGCCCCGGGGGACGCCTTCATAACCAGGGAGATAAAGCGGCTGAGACCCTAGTGGCGTCAGGGCGCCACAGGCCAACCAGCATCGCATTAGCAAATCGCCACTGAACGAACGTCGGCATGCTCCGCCGCCCATATGCAGCAGTCTCTGGGAAACCCTCGCGCAGCTTGCGCAGATAGTGACCCAGCGTTCGAGGACGCAGTATTACTTGTCCGGTTTCAGACCCTGAGGTCAAGTGCGAAAATAATTGCCTTAGCGACGGCAGTCATCTTCTCGGCTGTCAGCCTTCAGCTATCAGCCGTCAGCGGTCGGATTTCAGTCATAAGCCGTCCGCCGGACGATGGCCCCTCGCTGAAAGCTGAAAACTGATAGCTGAAAACTGATAGTGGAACTTCTACCGGGATGCCGCGAATGCTACGGGTCACGACGCCAACCGTAACCGACTTTCTCACTCGATATGCGACATCCCTCGACAGTAAGAGAACGGGGCGCCATTGACAACGTACGGCAGATTACCGTATGATATAGAAAGACCGATGCCAGCGTGAGCCAAGAAAGGATCTGGATATGAAGGCCACAGCGTCCTCCCACAAACGAGACCGTTTGGAAGCACGGATCACGCCAGAACAAAAGGCGCTGTTTCAGCGTGCGGCCGGTTTGACCGGGCGGAGCCTGACCGATTTCGTCGTCGTTAGCGTGCAAGCGGCCTCAGCGGAGGCTATCCGCACCCATCAGATGATGGAGTTGACCGCCCGGGAGACGCAGACCTTTGCCGCGGCGCTCCTCAACCCGCCCGAACCCAGCGAACCGCTCCGGACCGGAGCCAGCCGTTACCGGAAACTGGTCAACCGCGAGTGATGGAGGACCGCTACCGGTCCGAACCCCTTAATAGGCATCACGATCGGGCGTCCTTCTCGTGCGGCGTCGAGGTCCTGGACCGCTATTTCCAACACCAGGCCGGCCAGGACCAGCGTCGAGGGTTGGCCGCTCTGTACGTGCTCATAGACGCCACCACAGGGGCACTGGTAGGCTACCATACGCTGAGTACATTCTCCGTCTTTCCCAAGAGCCTTCCGGCCGAACTGACCGCGAGACTACCCCGCTACGAGACCTTACCGGCTATTCTGGTGGGGCGATTGGCGGTAGACCGGCGGTATCGAGGCCAGGGCTTGGGTCAACTGCTACTCTTGGATGCGCTGGCCCGTTGTCTGGCCATCAGCCATGATATTGGCGCCCTGGTAGTCGTGGTAGAGGCGAAGGATGACGCTGCCCGCGCTTTTTACGAGCACCATGGTTTCCTGCCCTTCGCCGACCATGAACACCGCCTGTACATGCCGATAGCTACCATCGCGAAGCTGGGACTATAAGTCGGGGACAGCAGTTAGCAGTCAGAAATCAGCGGTCAGCGGTCAGCTTTTGCGTGTCACTTTCAAGAAAACCGGAGCGGCGGGGGCTTCTCGCTCCGTCACGTGCGTGACGTGCAGATTGACTGCTACGAAGTCGGCACCGGAGGCGAGGTCAGTCTTTCACCAGGGGAGTACTGTCCTGACCGGCGTTTGACAAATGTATCGCTTATGATACATTAACAGTGGGGTCACGGAGGAGCCACCACCAGGGGACTATCGGAACATCCTACAAGCCTACCGGCGGCACGCCGAGATCATCAGGACGACCTGGGACAACATCCACAGGAGATAGAGAACAACATGGGCGCAGTGTTGGTCAAGAACGCGGACCGCATGATGACCTCTGCAAATCCCGTGGAGGAAGGGATCGAGCTGGTCTTCGCAGATGGGTGCAGGGGTCTGGTCCCCTTTGCGGACGTACCTGAGATTATGGGGCTGTGCGACCTCGCGTCCATCGAGTTGCCGAACCCTTACCAAGCAGTCTTTCGCAACTCTCGAGGCGCGACCATTGATCTCCCCTGGGACTTTGCGCGCCATTACTGCGATGCGTCCTATCGGCCGCGGGTGGAAGCCATTGGGGCGGCGGGAAGGCAGTCCATTGGCAGCCG
>JAUYDP010000182.1 GCA_030691805.1 Dehalococcoidia bacterium
CTATATTATTGGAGGCTAATTGAAACGAAAAGTAGTGCCACTCTCTCTGAGTGCCTAAGCTTCACTCCTATCGGGAGGTCATTAAGGCGCTGGAATCCGCTGGGTTTATGGTCCGGCATCAACGAGGTAGCCACATAAAGCTAATTGGCCGCTCTAGATGAAGGTTGGCGTTTTGGCCTTACAAGGCGCTTTCGCCGAACATCTGGACGCGTTGCAAAGATTGGGGACAGAAGCCAGGCCGGTTCGCCTGCCGGAGCAACTAGATGGACTTGAGGGCCTTATCATTCCGGGTGGCGAAAGCACCACTATTAGCAAGCTAATGGTCGCCTACGGCCTCCTGGATACCCTGAAGGCCGGGAGCCGGAATGGACTGGCTATTTGGGGCACTTGTGCGGGGATGATCCTCCTGGCTACCGAAGTGGACGACGGAGACCTACCCATTATGGGGCTTATGGATATGCGGGTCAGGCGGAATGCCTTTGGCCGGCAATTGGACAGCTTCGAGGTGGACCTTTCGGTAGCTCACCTGGGACCAGTGCCTTTCCACGCCGTCTTCATCAGGGCGCCGGTCGTGGAACGAGTGGGCGTTGGGGTGGAAGTACTTTCCCAGCTTGAAGACGGCAGGGTAGTGGCGGCGCGCCAGGGCCGGTTCCTGGCTACGGCTTTTCACCCGGAGCTAACCAATGACCTGCGCTTCCACAATTACTTCGTCCAGGAGGTGATCGGGAAAGGATGATCCGTTCCATCCGCCCCACCGACCTGGCCAGTCTACTAGCTTTCCTCCAGAAGGGGCGCTCCAACGATGCCAAGACAGGCAGGAACCTGGGTCGGAAGGAGCGACGCCTGTTTTCCATAGGCCGTTTCTTCGAGGAATGGCTGTCCTTAGACGAGAACCGCTATACCTGGATAAATATCTCCCGCGGCCGTATACATGGCCTGATCTCTGTCCGCACGCGGCCTTTTCCGACCGCCTGGCAGGTAGATAGCCTGGTTCTGGGATCTGCGGCGGACTGCAATGAGATTTGCTTGGGTCTTCTGGACTATGTGTCCGCGGTCGGCGCTGAGGTTGGGATTCAGAAGGTCTTCCTGCGGGTACTGCGAGGCAGCCCGATTCTGGATGTCGCCAGGCAGGCGGGGTTTCTCCCCTACAAGGCGGAGATGCTCTACTGGCGGGAAAGCTTACAGGCGACTCTCGAAGGACCCTCCATAGCCCATGGGGTAGTGCGGCCGAAGCGTTCACTAGATGAGTTAGCCCTCTTTCAGCTCTACAGCGCCTCTGTCCCGGGCCACGTCCGCCAGGCTGAGGCCATGACCTTCGATGAGTGGAAAGCCATTACAAAGAAGGACCTGAGCCTGCCGACTCAGCAGGAGATGGTGTTGGAGCGGGATGGAAATGTGGTGGCCTGGCTGCGGGTATGGAGAGGTAGCCCTGCCAACTCCTTTGATATCCTGGCTTTGCCCCAGGAGCAGGAAAGTGAGCTGGCGCTCCTGCACCATTGCATGGGTCTCCTTGACCGCCAGCGTCCCACATATTGCCTCTTGTCAGAATATCGTGAGGGTCTCCGGAGAGCGCTGGAAGATAATGGGTTCCTCCTGGTCGGCGAGTATTCATCCCTCGTAAAACAACTTGCGGTGAGGGTAAGGGAGCCACGATTCGTTCCCGCCAGAATCTAAGGGCAGGAATAATGCAGCTAGAAACAGTAGATGACCTTCAACAGTTACTTGAGGTAGTTCCGGCCGACATAGTCAGTCCTTTGAGACGGCAGGATGGTTTTGCAGACCTACTGGAGATAGTGTTGGACCTGGGCCGTGTTCCAAAGGCCCGGTTTCCCGATCGGGAAGAAGTCCTCAGCCTTCGTGAGGTCACCTTCGACGACCTACAGTATGTGGTGTCCCGCATCGGGGCCTTCGGTGACGACAACCGGGCCGGAATCGAGCGGACCCTTCACCGCATTTCCGCCATCCGAAACCGTCAGGGACAGATCATCGGACTGACCCTACGTGTCGGTCGCGCCATCTTCGGAACGGTGAAGATCATCCAGGACCTGGTTGAATCTGGGAAGAGCATACTTCTCCTGGGGCGTCCAGGGGTAGGTAAAACCACTATGTTACGAGAGGTGGCCAGGGTCCTGGCCGGTGACCTGGGCAGGCGGGTTATTGTGGTTGACACGTCCAACGAGATCGCCGGAGACGGTGATATCCCCCATCCGGCCATAGGCCATGCCAGGCGGATGCAAGTGCCCACGCCCACCCTCCAGCATGCTGTGATGATCGAGGCGGTGGAGAATCATATGCCGGAGGTTATCGTCATAGACGAGATCGGCACGGAGCTTGATGCGGCTGCCTCCCGCACCATTGCCGAGCGGGGAGTACAACTGGTGGCGACCGCCCACGGGAATACCCTGGACAACCTGATGATGAACCCCACTCTAGCCGATCTGATCGGAGGCATCCAGAGCGTGACCCTGGGCGACGAAGAGGCCCGCCGGCGGGGTACCCAGAAGACGGTCCTGGAGCGAAAGGCTCCCCCGACCTTCGATATGCTGGTCGAGATACAGTCCTGGGTACAGGTGGCTATACACGATAACGTGGCGGAGGTGGTGGACTCCATCCTCCGGGGCCAGGCCATCTCTGCTGAGGTGCGCCGGATGGAGGACGGTGAGGTTAAGGTGCTCCAACCGCGGGGCAGGGCGCATCCCGCCCCTGTCGAATCCGGAAGATCGCTCCGTCTGGTAACCTCCCAGCCGGAGATCACGCGTTTGCTCCCCTTCGGTATCAGCCGGGAACGGCTTGATCAGGCCATCAGGTCCATGCAAGCGCCGGTCTACCTGGTCCGAGACCTGCGACAGGCCGATCTGGTCATGACCTCTAAGGCCTACTACCGGAAGAAGCCTCTGCTTTTGCGAGAGGCCGAGGAACGGGGCGTACCCGTCTACGTGCTGCGGAGCAACACGGTGGGACAGATGCAGCAGGGCCTTTCCAGCATGTGCCAGACTCCGGCTTCGGATAATCCGGTGGACCAGGCGATTCGGGAGGCGGAGACCGCCATAAACCGCGTCCTCTCCGAGGGCGAGCCGGTGGAGCTATCCCCCCAAAGCGCCTATATACGCCGGCTACAGCACCAACTGGCGGAGAAGCATAACCTATCATCAGCCAGCGATGGCAGGGAACCGTATCGGCGGGTAAAGATCTACAAGGACGAGCGAATCTAGGCCACCAGGCCCAGCAACGTCCGGCCCCTGAAGGAGGAGCCATGATCATTGATGTACACCACCACTGGATGCCAGGCGAGCTATATTACCACGTCGAAAAGTACCTTCGTCCAGGGCAAGAGGTGGTGCGCGAGGGCCAGCGGTACCACGTAACCAGAGGGGGCACTGCTCTTTTTAGCCGCAACCCCAAGTATACGCTGGTGGAAGAGCAGTTGGCGGACATGGATGCGGCTGGCATTGACATGGCGGTGTTGCATCTCTCCACCTGGCAGGCCTGGACCACGATGCGCACCAGTCCGTTTATAAACGATAGCATGGCCGAGTTGGTGGGCCGCTACCCGCAGCGCTTCATCGGCCTGGCTCACGTGCCGCCGGACAGGAAAGCAGGGGTCAAAGAGCTTGACCGGGCCATCAGGGAACTGGGTCTGAAGGGCGTTGGCATTACCACCCATTTATGGGGCAAGCCCCTGGACCATCCCAGCTTCTGGCCATTTTATGAGAAAGTAGCCGAGTTGGACGTTCCGGTTGTGGTGCACCCTGCCCCCGGTCCGGTCGAGGACCGGCTCCTGAGGGACTACAAACTGACCCGCAATCTAGGCCGGGTCATTGACCTGCTCACTGCGACCGTCAGGCTTCTTCACAGTGGCTTGCTCCAGCGGTACCCAAACCTGCGCTTTGTAGTAGCCCACCTGGGGGGGGCTATATTTTCCCTGCGCTACCGACTAGACCCCAAGCATCTTCCTTGGTTTGACCGTCCGGACGATGGAGCA
>JAUYDP010000287.1 GCA_030691805.1 Dehalococcoidia bacterium
AATCTTGTCTGGACTTAGCTGAGACGGCTCCAATTGGAAGTCGTCGAAAAACGGTGTGGCTCGCTGGATCGTGCTCCTGATCAACCCGTAGGACTCCCCGTGCTTAGTCTGGAGGTAGTAAAGGAAAGCAGACAGGTTTGAAGCGTCAGGCCGCAGGAAGCGGTTGTCATTTAGGTCCGCCGTCTTCTTCATCGGGGATGAGGCGCTGGTATCGTGGAAATGGTAGACCCGCCAGCTTCCGAGTCGCTGGCGTACCCAACTTGCCGTCCGCTGGACACTCGGGTCACTGATCCCCGCTTCTTTGCCTATGCGTGCCAGGCCAGTGGCCCAGGGACGCGAGTAGCCTTTTTTGTTCCAGTAGTAAACTGTCTCGCTCGACGGGAAAAGCTCGTCCGCATCGTTGGGCTCCAACTTGATCTCGTATTGGTTCACCTTGCCCACAAAGGAGATACGGATTTCGATGGCGCTAGTTGTCTTGGCGCCAAAGTGAAGGATCTTATCAGCTCCACCGGCTTTCGCTACATAGTCCTGCAGACGGCCTTCGCGCAGGGCGTGCAGAAAAGCAAACACGCCGATGAAGTTGGATTTGCCGGAGCCGTTGGCACCGATCATCACGTTGATCGGCCGCAACTCCAACTGCTCCACCGAAACGATGCTCTTGAACCCCGTGACCGTGATGTAATCCAGTTCAGGCGTTGACATGTCGCAAAGTTCCAACAGCGGTCCCTGCCCGGTCCACAATTAATTCCGCGGGCCGCACGTCCATCTCCGTCAGCCGTCGCTGGCCAGCGACGTAACCGTGAACCAGCGACTTGTGGTAGGCGAGGAAAGTACGGTCATAATCCGCGAAATCTATGCGTAGAGTATCCGGCGCAATCTGCGGATGGCGTGCCTACCTCTACCGCCCGTACTTCTCCACCGACTCTAGCATGGCCTTGACGTTCTCCGGCTTGGAGTCTATAGGCAACTCGCAGCCGGAGCTGAGGATGTAGCCGCCCCCTTCCCCGACGGTCTCTATCCGCTTCCGGCAGTAGTCCTCCACTTCCAGCGGGGTGCCCAGGGTAAGCAGCGTAGCCGGAACATCACCCATCAGGCACATGCGGTCGCCCAGAATCTCCTTGGCCTTGACCAGGTCGGTGGTGCCGTCGGTGGCCAGGATACACCGGCCCTTAGGCAGTTCCTTCAAATAGGGCAAGTTAGGGGTCCAGTCCTGGTCAAAGTGCAGATAGACCACCAACCCGGCCTCTACCAGGGCATTGACGATCGTGACCAAAGAGGGAAGGACGAACTTCTCGAACTGCTTCATGGACAGGAAGGAGGAATTGCTCCTCAGCCCGCCCAGCCAGACGCCCAGCGCCCCGGACCCCGTTGCCCCTTTCTTGCCGGCGTCGGCTACGATAGGGGTCATCACCTCGATGGCTTTGGCAACCTTGTCTGCTCTCCGGAAGAGGTCTTTGGCTAATTCATTCATGGAACGATACTGTATCAGGTCGTCAATGGGCAATTGGGTCATGGCCCCGGAGATGGTGGGGATGCCACGGTCGGCCCACCGCTTGATGTTCTCCAATTGCTCGCTCTTCAGCTTACCCCGCAGAGGGCCCAACTGCTCGGGCGTGTACTCCGGGTAGACCTTGCCGTGGAGGCGCTTGAAGAAGGTCCCGTACCCATCGTTGGCAATGACGTCGTAGTCCTCTATAGACATGTTAGGCTCTTCTACCACCTGGTAGCTGGCGTCCAGGGCCAAGCCCCGGCCGGGGAAGCGGTACTTGATAGGACGCATAGTCAGCGCCATCCCCTGGATGGGGACGAAAAGGGGCCAGGCGTCCCAGCCTCCCAGTCCGTAGAAGGTCTTCTCCACCGCCGCCTGTCCTTTGGCAGCGTCGAACAGGTAATCCTCGCCGGTTATACCCCCGTACCTTCCCGCGAATTGAAGGATAAGAGGGGCTGTGGGCACCCGGTCCGGCTTCTTCAAAGCGATGGCCGCTTCGATTCTCTCGCGTGATGTCATGTCTGGCATTTCACTTAACCTCAATAAAACTCTTGCTCAGCTCGACGGCGGCGGTGACATCCTTGCCGAAGGCGTCCGCTCCCACGTAGTCACGGACCTTCTCGTTTACAGGCCCGCCTCCGACCATGATCTTGACCTTATCCCTCAGGCCAGCCTTGGCTATCGCTTCTACAGTCTCCTTCATGGTGTTGAACGAGGTCGTCATAAGGGCGGAAAGGGCTACCAGGGGGGAGCCTACCTCCATTATCTTCTCCACGAACTTCTGCGGCGCTACGTCTACACCCAGGTCGTAGACTTCGAATCCGCTGCACTTGAGCATAGTGCGAACGATGTTCTTGCCAATATCATGGATGTCCCCTTGCACGGTGCCGAGGACAATCTTCCCGATAGTCGAGGCCCTACTCCCCTTCATGGCCGGCTCTACCATCTCCATGACCACTCCGAAGATCTCCCCAGCCATGATAAGCTCGGTGATGAAGTACTCCTTATCCTCAAAGCGTTTGCCCACCACCTCCATGCCCTTCCGGCATTCCTCGATGATCGCTATGGGGTCACCATTTCTAGCCAGCCGTTCCTTGACTTCAGCCAGGACTTTGTCTTCTTCCAGGTCATATAAGAGTTGCGAGAGCGTCTCCGGCAAGGCCGCCTCCCTTCGTGCTTGATAGGCCATCTTGGCCTGATGTTCGGCCTCATTATCCCTTTTTTGGATTAGACCTGTCAACGAAGTTGCGTCCCCCCTGAAATTGCTTCTCCCGCCGCCCCCGCCAGACAGGGCAAGGTCCTCTAAACCCGTAGAGAGTAGGCTTTGGAGAGCGGACGGACTGGCGAGGCATGCCTCGCCACTACAGAGGCGCGCGGTCTCGTGTCCGATCTACTGCGCTTTAGGGAATTCCCAGTGGTGAGGCATGCCTCGCCATTGCAGAACATGCCTCGCCGTCTACAGAACTTGCTTCGCCGCAGTAGGGGCATCCCTGATCCCCGTATCGCCAAACTGGCTGGCCCTTGTAGTGGCAAGGCATGCCTTGCTAGTCCGGAGACCGACTAGTCTTAGTTGATTCCAGGTCCATTTTGACCCAGCATCCCGTGGCAGACTATACTGGAATTAGGCAAGCTCTGGGAGAGAGGTCATGTCGGCACCGCGTGTTCCCCCCGGCCAGCGGATGGTAGATGGTTTTCCGGTCCTGCACTATAGCGGAGTGCCAAGGATTAACCTGGCGACTGGGCGGCTGCACGTCCACGGCCTGGTAGAGACACCCCTGGATCTGACCTGGGAGGACTTCCTGGAGCTGCCGCAGGTCTCCCTGAAGGCAGATTTCCACTGCGTGACGCGTTGAAGTAAACTGGATAACCTGTGGGAGGGGGTAACTTTCCAGGAGCTGGCAGGCCGGGCCAGGCCCCTGCCCGAGGCGTCCCATGTCTTGGTCCACTGCTACGACGAATTCACCACCAATATCCCTTTAGCAGTACTGATGGACCAGGATGTCCTGCTGGCCCGCCGCCACAACGGGGCGGACCTGCCCCAGGAGCACGGCTGGCCCCTGCGCCTGGTGGTCCCCAAGAGGTACGCCTGGAAGAGCGCCAAATGGATCAGCGGCCTGGAGTTCCTGGCCCAGGACCGGCCCGGCTTCTGGGAACAGCGGGGATACCACAACGACGCTGACCCCTGGAAGGAGGAGCGGTACGGGCCTGTTCGATAGTTATTCGATAGTTATTCGATAGTTATTCGATAGTTATTCGATAGTTGTTCAGTGGTTGTTCAATGGTTGTACCACTATAGCTCCTGGCAACACGGGCAAT
>JAUYDP010000291.1 GCA_030691805.1 Dehalococcoidia bacterium
AGGGATAGGCCTTCCGGTGTTTGAATAAACCATTTCTCGTTTATCAGGCGGCTGTTGCCGCCCAATTGAATGTCTTGCAAGGCAACTCCTTTTAACTTGATTCTACCATGATGGAACACCCAGTATCACAGGTATATCCAGGCGACGCAGAGCCACGGCCTCAACTGTTCCAAACAGAGCGCCGTAGTCGCGAGTGAAATAAACCCGGAATTCGGCGGAAAAACCCGGGGCAATCGACGAGTAGTATAACGGATACGTTGTGGCATCGAGAACCAGCCGCGATGCTCGATCGTTGCCCCTGATGGTTACAACTACTGATATATTAGAGACCGGTATGGCGCTCGTGTTCTTAATCCAGCCGTAGATATTAGGTGGAACGGGTGCGGTTGGTGTCGCGACAGGGACGGTTGGTGTAGGGTAGGGGGTGTAGGGTGTAGGGAAAGAGATGCCAGGGTAGCTCCATGAGAGCTCCAATCCTTCCTGGGTTGCTATTTGGTTGGAAGACCAGTCAGGTAACACGGTGAAATTCTTCGTGGCAGATTGGAAGGCTGAGTATCCACCGGGAAAGGCTATGTAAAGGACGACTGGCGACCTCTGCCCTGGCTTTAGCCCATCAATGAGCGCGCTTCCCTGTGTGACGGTCTGGGTGATGACCGACCCAGAGCTGTCGCTCGCCTGGAACTCTACCCTAACCTGGGAGATGGTTTGTCCGGTATTGTTCTGTACTTCGAGGTAGGCCGGGATGACCGGGACGGGGGTAGGTCTCGTGTAGGAGGGGGGATAGTACGGAGTGATCAGGTTGGGCCAAAAGACTGCCTGACGGCCATCCCGTTGTACAATGGTCACCGGCTCGGTCCAGGCCGCTTTCCAAAGTAACGGTAGAAAGATGGACTGTCCGTTAGAGGCCCCAGACGGGGCGGAGCCGAGGAATACCCAGAAGGTCAGGATGACCACCAGCGAAGCCACCAGCGATAAGAACAACTTCATGGCACCTCCACCCGGCAGGTATGGGCCGGTTGGCCCTAAGATAACATCCCCAGTATAAAGTGTCAACTCGAACCGGCTAGTAAACACCTGCTGGATAACCTGCCAGTGATTCTGCCAGATAGCGCGTTGACAAGCTTTTGCTTTAGTCATATAATTGCGCATATAAAAAAGCGGTGGGCCAGCCGGCCCCACTGTTGTTCAGCAAGCCAATCGCCCGAATCGGTGTTGGGTGGGGGTGGTTGGGGCCATCTTCTTTTGAGAGAGGAGGAGCCTTGTCTACTGAGGTTTTGCAGGAGCGGTTATCCCAGGACCGCAAGCTCTCAAATCGCCCAAGCTTTTTAGAAAAAGGAAAGGCCCTGCTGGACAAAGCGAAGCAGGCATCCTTTGAGATAGCCCTATCGCAGGTATTCGCGTTCCTGGCCAAGTCATCGGACAAGAACTATAGTAGACTAATCTCTCTGATGGAGAAGTACTCCGATTCTCCTCAGCAGAAGGTAACCCTCCAGTGGCTGCATCATTACGTATCCCCTGGACAGCCGGGCGCAGCTTATCTGAACCACGTGCTTGGGTCCTTGCATCCTAACGTGCGGAAGCGTTACCTGGCTGGATTCATCGGTAACCTACTGTTCAGGGGCACCGACAACGTCCTGATCCAAGAGCAGACAGAAAGCGAGATGGGCTGCTCGCCGAAGCTGGTGGTTATCAGCCCGACCGACGCCTGTAACTACCGCTGCATTGGCTGTTACGCTGACGCCTATGGGCGCTATAACCATCTGCCGGAGGAGGTGGTGCAGCGCGTGATAGACGAGTGCAAGGAGCTTGGCGTTCGGTATTTCGTCATTTCCGGCGGTGAGCCTTTCGTTTGGAAGCCACTCCTTTCCATTCTCGAGCGCAATTCAGACTGTACTTTCCAGGTCTACACCAACGGCAGCAAGATAGATAAGGCCATGGCCAAGCGTCTCGTGGAGTTGGGCAACGTCTGCCCGTGCATCAGCGTGGAAGGCTTCAAGGAAGAGACGGACGCCCGGCGCGGGCGGGGGGCCTGGGACGCGGTTATCGAAGCTTGGACCAATCTTAGAGAGGCCGGAGGCATATACGGCTTCTCCGCTACAGCGACGAGCCAGAACTACCTGACTATCACCAGTGATGAATTCTTCGATGAGATGATCAAGCACGGTGTTCATTACGGGTGGTATTTCATCTATATTCCTACTGGCGCTAAGCCGGACATGGACCTATTCCTCGGCCCGGTGCAGCGCAACGAGTTCAGGGCACGCATCGTGCACCAGCGGAGCACCAAGCCGCTCCTGGCGGGGGACTTTTGGAATGACGGATGCCTGACCGACGGCTGTCTCGCTGGGGGCCGGCACTACTTCCACATCAACGCTAAAGGGGACGTGGAGCCCTGTGTATTCTCCCATTTTACTGTGGATAGCATCTACAATACCTCAGTGCGGCAAGTTCTCGCTTCCCCCTTCTTCCGGGAACTGAGGGACCGGACCGAAGAGGAGACGAGGAAAAATCGCCTGGCCCCCTGTAACATAATCGACCATCCTCACATCCTGAGAGAGGCCGTCATAAGGCATCAGGCACGGCCAAGCCACGAAGGCGCTGATACTATCATCACTACTCTATTCCCAGTGCTGGCCGAGTTGGGCCAGGAATACGAAAGGCTGACTCAGACGATATTCGAGACGGAATACAAACCCTGGTACGAATTGTTCCAGGGTAAAGTACGGGTGTCCGAGCCGGTACGGGAAAAGACCAAGGAAAAGAGCCGCTCCTAAGGAGGCAGTGTGAGGTGAAGATACTATTTGTTCAGCCCCGCCAGCAACGGGGAGTAGGCTTTAGAAGACTATCGGTGGTGGAGCCCCTCGCCGTAGAAACAGTAGCCGCATGCCTGGAAAAGGAGCATGAGGTCAGGATTTTGGACTTCTTCACGATCCCCGAGCTTCGGGCTCTGCTGGAATCCTTCAAACCGGACCTGTGCGGAATTAGCTGTGGCTTTACCATTGACGTTTATAAGGTATTGGCCATTGCGAAGGAAATTCGTAGTTCCCTCCCAAAAGCCAAGGTAATGGTAGGCGGCCACCATGCCACTATGAAATTCCAGGACTTCTACCATGACTCGGTGGATTACGTCGTGGTAGGAGAAGGGGAAGAGACAGCACCGGACCTGGCAGCTTGTCTTGACAGGGGAGGAGACCCCAGGGAGGTCCTTGGTCTTGTTCTTAACCTTTCCGAGGAACAGCATTTCACTGGGAGCCGGCCTGCTGTAAGAGACCTGGACTCCATGCCCTTCCCGGCCCGGCATCTGACACAGCGGCATCGCAAGGACTACTATCTGACTTTCTGGAAGCCATTGGCGAGCCTGGAGACGGCCCGAGGTTGCCCATATCGCTGTAACTATTGCAGTGTCTGGAAATTCTACCAGGGCCGGTGCAGCACGCGGAGCCCGGAGTGGACGTTGGAAGCCCTGAAACGGATCAATGAGCACTATATCATGTTCACCGATGATAACTTCCTCCTGGACATTCCACGAGCCAAGCGCATCGCTGCTCTTATCAAGGAGAGCGGTATCAAGAAAGCCTACTTCTTCCAGGCCCGAAGCGACACCATTGTTAAGAATCCGGAAGTGATGAAAGAGTGGAGGCAGGTTGGCCTTGAGAACATATTTATCGGCTTCGAGGCGATAGACGATGATGCCCTGGCCAGCCTTAATAAGAAGAACGCTGTTGAGAACAACGAGGCGGCCTTGCAAATCTCCAATGCCCTAGGTATCGGTGTTACGGCTTCATTTATTGTTGACCCACAGTATGGCGCGGCCGAGTTCGAGAAGCTGCGCCGCTACGTGAGGAGGCTAAAGGACAATTTCCGTCACCTCATCCCCTCTTTCTCCGTCCTAACCCCCCTGCCGGGCACGGACCTGGCGCACCAGATCGGCGACAGGATTACCACTACTAATTATGAGCTATTCGACCTGCTTCACAGCGTGCTCCCCACCAACCTGTCCCTGCCGGACTTCTACAAGGAGTTCGCCAGTTGCTTTGCCGAGGGGTATACGCCCAGCAGGGTTTTGAAGGAGGGCGTGTTGCCCCTGCTCACCAATTTGCTGGGGCGGAAGTTCACGCCAAGGCACCTGGGACGCATCATTGACGCGGTCAAGATGCTCACCGACCACCGGTGGTACATGGTGGACCATGGGGAGAAGCATACGGAGTTCGCTTCGCCTTCCTAGTACGGCGACCACTTTCGTCCCGCTAACCGCCACAAAGAACCATCCCACTTCTTATCTGGCCCAGGGCGATCATCAGGCTAAACATGCCGCGAGCCGCGTTTGCGAAGGCCTCCTCCAGGGCGCCTCCGCGGGCGGCGATGCCTATTTCCGCGGTGTGCTCGATGATCTCGAAGTCAGCATCCATCTCTATAGATTATACATCGCTTACCTATAGTAAGGGCCAGTGATTTTGATTCCCAACGGATAACGGATGAGAAGAACGGATAACGGATACATCGAACATCCCCCGATTGGCGGCCCTTTGTGCCGCACCCGTTATCCGTTCGAGCCTTTGGAGGAGGTATCCTTGGCATCCCGCTCTG